>NZ_JAYJJS010000025.1:0-70966 GCF_020181635.2 Mycobacterium zoologicum
GGTCGTGGCCGCCGCTTCACCCTGCCCTTGACAAACTTCCCTACATATCAGCCGCAGGCTGCGAGCACCAGCTCACGCACCCGGGCGGCGTCCGCCTGGCCCTTGGTGGCCTTCATCACCGCACCCACGATCGCACCCGCGGCCTGCACCTTGCCGCCCCGAATCTTCTCGGCCACATCCGGATTCGCAGCCAACGCCTCGTCGATCGCCGCCTGGATCACCGAGTCGTCACGGACCACGACCAGGCCCCGGTCGGTCATCACCTGCTCGGGCTCGCCCTCACCGGCCAGCACACCCTCAACCACCTGCCGGGCCAGCTTGTTGGAGAGCTTGCCCGAATCCACCAGAGCCACCACCTGCGCGACCTGCGCCGGCGTGATGCCCAATGCGTCGAGTTCGACGCCGGCCTCGTTGGCTTTCTGAACCAGGAAGTTTCCCCACCAGGCCCGGGCCGCCTCGCTGGACGCCCCGGCGGACACGGTGGCGGCGACCATTTCGACCGCACCGGCGTTGACCAGGTCACGCATCACCTCGTCGGAGACGCCCCACTCGTCCTGAATCTTCTTGCGCGACAGCCACGGCAGCTCCGGAATGGTGCCGCGCAGCTCGTCGACCCATTGCGCACTCGGCGCCACCGGCTCCAGGTCGGGCTCGGGAAAATACCGGTAGTCCTCGGCAGTCTCCTTGGCCCGGCCCGGGCTGGTGTAGCCGGCCTCGTGAAAGTGCCGGGTCTCCTGGACCACCGTTCCGCCACCGGTGAGCACCGCACCCTGGCGACGCATCTCGTAGCTGACGGCCACTTCGACGCTCTTGAGCGAGTTGACGTTCTTGGTCTCGGTGCGGGTGCCGAATTCGGTTGCACCGGTTGGCTTCAGCGAGACGTTGGCATCGCAGCGCATCGACCCCTGGTCCATCCGCACATCGGAGACGTCGAGCACCCGCAGCAGATCCCGCAGCGCGGTCACATACGCCCGGGCGATCTGCGGGGCCCGTTCGGCGGTGCCGGTGATCGGCTTGGTGACGATCTCGATCAGCGGCACCCCGGCCCGGTTGTAGTCGACCAGCGATTCGGTAGCGTCCCCGATGCGGCCGCTCTCACCGCCGATGTGGGTCAGCTTGCCGGTGTCCTCCTCCATGTGGGCGCGCTCGATGTCGACCCGCCAGAACGTCCCGTCATCAAGCGGCACGTCGAGGTAGCCGTTGAACGCGATCGGCTCGTCGTACTGGGATATCTGGTAGTTCTTCGGCTGGTCGGGATAGAAGTAGTTCTTCCGGGCGAATCGGCACCAGGAGGCGATCTCGCAGTTCAGCGCCAGCCCGATCCGGATCGCGGACTGCACCGCGGCCCCGTTGAGCACCGGCAACGAACCGGGCAGCCCCAGGCACACCGGGCACACCTGGGTGTTGGGTTCGGCGCCGAACTCCGTCGAGCAGCCGCAGAACATCTTGGTGGCCGTGGACAGCTCGACGTGCACCTCCAGGCCCAGTACCGGGTCGAAGCGGGCGACGACGTCGTCGTAATCGAGCAGTTCGGCGACAGCAGCGGTCATGCCCGGAAGTCTAAGCGACCGGGTCACACCGGCCAGTCCTCCATCCGCCGGGCTGCGTCGAAGAACATCCACTCATAGCGCGACGCGGTGTGGAAATGTCGGCACATCAGGTCCCACTCCGCCGGCGAGGCCTGGGCACCGACTCGGTCGATGACACCGAGCACCTGCTCGACCACGGCCTGGTACTCCGCTCCCGCGTAGGTGTCGATCCAGCGCTGGAACAGCGGGTCCGGGGAGCCGATGCGCTGCAGGTGCTCACCCACCCGGGCGTAGATCCAGTAGCACGGCAGCACCGCTGCGACCGCCTCGGCGTAGGACCCGGACGCGGTGACCGCCAGCAGGTAGCTGGCATAGGCCTGCGTGGTCGGGGCGACCGGCAGTGATGCGGCCCCCGCCGAGCTCAGGCCCAGTCCAGCGAGCAGCCCTTCGTGCAGCTCGTTTTCGGCGGCGATGGCCACTCCGGCGTGCTCGGCGAACATGGTCAGCTCCGCCTCGACCGGCGCCTTGGCCGCGCACCCGGCCAGCGCCCGCGCATACGCCCGCAGATAGTGGGCGTCTTGGACGAGGTAATAACGAAATCGGTCGTGGCCCAACGAGCCGTCCGCCAGTCCGGTGACAAAGGGGTGCTCGCAGATTCGCTCATAGATGTCGGCGGCCAGGCCCCACAGCGCCTCACCCGTCCGATCAGCCATGCCCCAGGCTATCCCGTCGCACTAAGCTGGCCGGATGTCAGACCGCAACGTCTTCGGCCAGCCCCTGCAACAGTGCGGCACAGACCCGGTCACCGGTTTCTACCGCGACGGCTGCTGCTCATCGGGTCCCGAAGACATCGGGCTGCACACCATCTGCGCGGTGGTCACCGCCGAGTTCCTCGCCCATCAGCGCTCGATCGGCAATGACCTGTCCACCCCGATGCCCGCCTACCGGTTCCCCGGACTTACCCCCGGCGACCGGTGGTGTGTGACCGCGGTGAATTGGCTTCGCGCACACCAAGACGGCTGTGCTGCCCCGGTGGTACTGGCCGCCACCCACGAGCGCACCCTCGATGTTGTCTCGCTGGATGTGTTGCGGCAGTACGCGGTTGACGTTCCCGACAGTCCGGGTGAACTGTGAGTCAATAACCCAGCGTGACGCCCGTACCGCCGCCGCCGCTGTTCTGCTGGCGGTTACGGACGTACCAGACGAATTCCTCGACCAGCCCGCCGTTTTCGGGACAGTCCGCCGACACCGACGCTGCGAGCAGCCGCCCGGTCTGGTCCTCCGGCAGGCCGCTGGTCGCCAGGATGTGATCGACCGCGCGCTTGACGCCACCCAGGTTCGGCTGGTCACGCATGAACCCGCAGACCTCGCCGCCGTGGTCGTCGACGTAGCCGCCCACCGCGTCGCCGCTGGCGTGAGCCGAACCGGCGGAGAGCAACGCCACCGGCAGCGCACTCAGGGCAGCGACCATCCATGTCAGTTTTGTCATCTCCGCCCCATCATCAGTCGTCAAGCAGGTGATCGGCACAACGCCGAACATACGGTGACCATTGTGCGGCCATTTTCGCTCTTTGTCATGCTCATGCCGCGTGCGGACGGCCACCGGCCTCAGCCGAAGAACGCCGCCGCGTCGTCATAGCGGCTCTGCGGCACCACCTTCAGTTGACGCACCGCGTCGGCCAGTTGCACCCGGCCGATCTCCTGACCGCGCAGCGACACCATCATGCCGTACTCGCCGGCGTGCGCGGCGTCGGCGGCGTTCACGCCGAACCGGGTCGCCAGCACCCGGTCATAAGCGGTCGGGGTGCCGCCGCGTTGCACATGGCCGAGCACCGTGGTGCGCACCTCCTTCTTGACTCGCCGCTCGATCTCGACGGCCAACTGGGCGGCGACCCCGGTGAATCGTTCGTGACCGAACTCGTCGACTCCGCCGGCCCGCAACTCCATCGAGCCGGCAGCGGGTTTGGCGCCTTCGGCAACGACGCAGATGAAGTGTGACGAGCCGTGCTGAAACCGCTGTTTCACCAGCCGGCACACGTCCTCGACGTCGAAGGGCTGCTCCGGGATCAGGGTCATGTGTGCGCCGGTAGCCAGACCCGCGTTGAGCGCGATCCAGCCGGCGTGGCGGCCCATCACCTCGACCAGCATCACCCGCTGATGGGATTCGGCGGTGGAGTGCAGCCGGTCGATGGCGTCGGTGGCGACCTGCAGCGCAGTGTCATGACCGAAAGTGACGTCGGTGCAGTCGATGTCGTTGTCGATGGTCTTGGGTACCCCGACGACCGGGACGTTCTCCTGCGACAGCCAGTGCGCCGCGGTCAGCGTGCCCTCACCACCGATCGGGATCAGCACGTCGATGCCGTTGTCATCCAGGGTCGCCTTGACCTGATCCAGGCCGGCGCGCAACTTGTCCGGGTTCACCCGGGCTGTGCCCAGCATGGTGCCGCCCTTGGCCAGCAGCCGATCGTTGCGATCATCGTTGGCCAGTTGGACGCGGCGGTTCTCCAACAGTCCACGCCAGCCGTCTTCGAATCCGACCACCGTCGAGCCGTAGCGCGAGTCGCAGGTGCGCACCACCGCCCTGATCACCGCGTTCAGTCCGGGGCAGTCGCCGCCGCCGGTGAGCACTCCGATACGCATGGCCCCCATCTTGCCGGGTGCCGACTTCCCCCGGGGCTAGATCGCGGTCGGCAGCGCTCCGCGGGCCGCCTCGTAGGCCGCCCCCACCCGGTACAGCCGGTCATCGGCCAACGCCGGCGCCATGATCTGCAGCCCCACCGGCAGCCCGTCGTCGCCGGAGAGCCCCGACGGCACCGACATGCCGCAGTGCCCGGCCAGGTTCAGCGGCAGCGTGCACAGATCGAACAGGTACATCGCCAGCGGGTCGTCGACCTTCTCGCCCAGCCGGAACGCAGTCGTCGGCGTCGTCGGCGAGATCAGCACGTCGACGGACTCGTACGCGGTGTCCAGATCCCGCGCGATCAGCGTGCGCACCTTCTGCGCCTGGTTGTAATAGGCGTCGTAGTAGCCGGCCGACAGCGCGTAGGTGCCGAGCATGATGCGGCGCTTGACCTCCGGGCCGAATCCGGCCGCCCGGGTCAGCGCCATCACCTCTTCGGCGCTGTGAGTGCCGTCGTCGCCGACCCGCAGCCCGAAGCGCATCGCGTCGAAACGGGCCAGGTTGCTCGACACCTCCGAGGGCAGGATCAGGTAGTAGGCGCTCAGCGAATAGTCGAAGTGCGGGCAGTCGACCTCGGAGATCTGCGCACCAAGGGCTTTGAGCGCTTCGACGGCGGCGTTGAACGACGCCAGCACGCCCGGCTGATACCCCTCGCCGCTGTGCAGCTGGCGCACCACGCCGATCCGCATCCCGGACAGGTCACCGGCGGCCCCGGCGCGCGCGGCGCCGACGACGTCGGGCACCGGTACATCCAGTGAGGTGGAGTCACGCGGATCGTGCCCGGCGATCACCTGATGCAGCAGGGCGGTGTCGAGCACGGTTCGCGCGCACGGCCCGCCCTGGTCCAGCGATGACGCGCACGCCACCAGCCCGTAACGGCTGACGGTGCCGTAGGTGGGCTTGACGCCGACGGTCGCGGTCAGGGCGGCCGGCTGGCGGATGGAGCCGCCGGTGTCGGTGCCGATGGCCAGCGGCGCCTGGAACGCCGCCAGCGCCGCGGCGCTGCCGCCGCCCGAGCCGCCCGGCACCCGCTCGACGTCCCAGGGGTTGCGGGTCGGACCGTAGGCGGAGTTCTCGGTGGACGAGCCCATCGCGAACTCGTCCATGTTGGTCTTGCCCAGGATCGGGATGCCGGCGGCGCGCAGCCGGGCGGTGACCGTCGCGTCGTAGGGGGCCCGCCAGCCTTCCAGGATCTTCGACCCACAGGTGGTGGGGGCATCGGCGGTGGTGAAGACGTCCTTGAGGGCCAGCGGAACCCCGGCCAGCGCCGACGGCGCCTCGCCGGCCGCGATGGCCTTGTCGGCGGCCTTCGCCGCAGCAAGCGCTTCGTCCGCACCGACGTGCAGGAATGCGCCGTAGCTTTCGTCCGTGGCGGCGATCTGGTCCAGGTGGGCCCTCGTGACCTCGACCGAGGACACCTCGCCGGCGGCGATCGCCGCGGCCAGGGTTGCGGCGTCGGAACGGATCAGCTCACTCACTGACTCTCCCCCAGGATCTGCGGGACCGCGAACCGGCCCTCTTCGGCGCGCGGGGCGGCCGCGAGCGCCTGCTGCTGAGTCAGGCAGGCCACGATCTCGTCGGGCCGGGTCACGTTGACCGCCTTGAGCGGGTTGTCGGTCGCCTCGACGCCGGTGACGTCGACGGCCTGGATCGTGCTGACGTGGGTCAGGATCGCATCGAGTTGACCGGCGAAGCCGTCCAACTCGGCGTCGGTCAGCGCCAGCCTGGCCAGACGGGCCAGATGGGCTACGTCATCACGGGAGATCTGGGGCACGGGTAGAGAGCCTAGTCGGCTGGCATCTCCCGGTTGTCGCCGTAGGCGTTGGAGTTGTCCAGCAGCCGACGCAACCGATCCCCGGAGGTACCGGGCCCCAGTTTGTGCCCGGGCGGAGAACCGCTGCCCGCCGTCGGAATCCGGTCCGGGGAGATCGGGTCGATCACCCCGGGGCCGTCGTTGGGAGCACCCCCCTCGTCCGGCCCGATCACCGGCCCCTGCCCGCCGGACGACTGCGGCAGATCCGGCATGTTCGCTCCCGGGCCCGGTACCGGTGTCTCGGATGGTTTGGCCGGACCCGGTCCCTCGGTGGAATCCGGCGACGATTCCGTCGGCGCCAGCCCCGGCAACGGTGGCACTGACGTGGGCGTCAACGAGGTGGGCGGAGGGTCGGGCGCCACCGTCGACGGCGGAGGCGAGTTCGACTCCGGCGGCCGGTGTAGTGCGTCGATCTTGCGCTGCAGTCGCGGAACCGAGTCCGCACGGATCGCCTGACGGTCTTCATTGGGGTCGGAGTTGCCCTCGAAACAATCGGCCGGAGCCTGCTGCGCCAGCATCATCGCATCGGAGTAGTATCCCTCGGCTTCGTCCTTCTTCCCTGCGCGAGTTGCCAGGTCCCCCAACGTCTCGCGCACGAGTACCAGGTTTATCCGTACCGGGCAGGACTTCTCGGCGCCGATGCGGGCCAGTGAGTCACTGAATCGGTCGTCGGCGTCCTGCAGGCGTCCCTCCAGCACGCTGAGGTCACCCGCCGCGAATGCCGTCTTGGCCGGGTCGAAGACATCGAACTTCTGCAGGAAGGCCACATCGCCACGCAGCGCCTCGATGTCATGCCGGGTGAAGTCGGTCACGGCCGAGTTGCTGACGAGCCCGACACCGATCAGCTTGGCCGCCAACAGAAGCAGCACCACGATCACCGGAGCCGACACCAGGTACAGCCTGGTGCGCAGTCGCAGTCGCGGCGATGACGGCCGCAGTCGGGCCGACAGCCACATCAAGGCTTCGCGCAACGCCTGCGCGACAGCATCTTTGCGCATCACGGTGTCACATCCCGCCGGGCCATCCGGTTGCGGCGATACTCCCGGATCGTCATCACGACCTCACCCGCCAGCAGCCCACATGCCAGCGCGGTGAACAGCCAGTACAGTTCGCGCCAGGCGATCGGGTGCGTCTTGGGCACCACACCGGCGTGCGCGGTGGACGCGCCCAAATCGACGGCCGGCACCACACTGCTGATCGACGTGCCGGCCTCGCGGTGGAAATAGGGCACGCCAAGTTGGACCGCGATCTGCTTGAGCCGCGCTTCATCGATGGTCGACGTCAACGCCGCACTAGGGTTGCTCGGGTCGGACTGGTAGACCTTTGCCCCGTTCGCCCAGCCCTGGGGGATCGGACCGCCTTGGGGCGTACCGTATCCCAGCACCGCACCGCCGACGATCTTCTTGGTGTCGGCGCCGAATGAGCCTGCCACCGAATGCGAACCCGCCGCCCCGGTGCCGAGGTAGAAGACCACGCTGTGTGATCCGGGAAACGTCGCCGCCGCCCAATTAAGCTGGTCTGCTAATAGTTTCGCCGCAGCTGTGGCATCGGTCTGGTACATGGCGTCCGCCGTCACCAGCGTGTAGGGCGACAGCCCGCCGACCATCGACTGCAGGCTCCATGCGTCATCGGACAACGGCCAGTCGAGAGCCGCTCGGCTGGCGTAGGAGATGACTCCGAAGCGTGCGTGGGGGTACTCGTCGATGAGCCCGCTGATGTCGGAACGGATTCCGGTCATCCGCGAGTGCCGATCCCCGTAGTCCTCGACCCGCGAGTTCACCGATCGGTCGACCACGAAGAACACGTTGAGGTTCGGGTCGGCCACCGCGTTCGGGTTCGCTTCGACCGGCATCTGAGCGTCGTCGGTGTCGACCGCGGGCCGGGCCGCCGCGACGAGCAGCAAGATGATGGCCACCGTCAACAGGCTCCAGCGCACGACTACCGGCCGATAGCGTCCCGACCCGGTGCGCACCAGAACTCGGTAGAGCGCGACCATGCGCACCATGCTCAGGACGGCCGCGACCGCCAGCAAGACCGCAACCGGGATGACCGGATGAAACATCATCGTCGCAACACCGCCAGGGCAACCGACAGCAGCGTGGCAGCGACCACAGCGGCGATGAGTAGGAGTTCGGGCGAGTCGATGGACCGACTGGTGAGGATCTTGTTGCCCGACAGCTGCACCGTCGGAGGGCTTTGTCGGATCTGGTCGAGCTGACTGCTCAGCGTCGGGTCCGTGCCCGAGTCTGCGGCGGCGGTCCCGGCGGGGTTGTAGAGAGCGAATTTTCCGCCTGTGGCCGTGGCGATACCACGCAGTGCGTCGCTGTCGGCGGTCGAGGACGACGCGACATCCGAGCGTGCGATGACGTTGATCTGCACCGAACTCTCGTCGGCCGACTTCATGACGTCCTCGGCGGAATACAGCGATGCGCGCTCATCAGTCGCGTCTTTGAATGTGCTGTAGCCCAAGTAGATCAGTTGGCGACGATGCCCACTGCGGTCCTGGTAGGTCGGAAAGCCCGTCATGCACAAGGCCAACACATCGGTGACGCTCGGGGCGTAGTCCACGTAGCTGACCGGACGGGAGAACGCGGAGACCCCGAACTCCAACTGGTCACGGTCCAGAGCCGATACCGGTTTTCCGGTGTCGAGGTCCTGCTGAATACGCGCCAGCTTCGCCAGTGAGTCGAGTCGCGTTCCGACGTAGTCGTGATCACGGGTCAGCGGGATGACCCGCAGCGTCGAAGAGGTCAGCCCGATCCGGCTGGATCCCAGCGAACCACCCGATGAACCGGTTTGGCCGGCAAAGTAATTGAAGAATCCCGCCGTCGTCGGATCGCTGGCCGGCTCGCCCACGCACAACATGATGTCCTCGGGGTGCACGGTGTCGAACTCCCGCTCGGCCGTCGCCCACCCGCTGGGGCGCGCAGTGGCGGCCAGCGCAAACAGGAACGTCGCCAACAGCAGCACCCCGGCCACAACGACCGACAGAAAATACACGCGGTAAACCCGAGCGTATTCCGGCAGCCGGGTGAGCCGGTTGACATGGGCGAGCGGCCGCAGCACCCGGTCGATGCGGGCCATCGGCAGCAGAGTCGCTGCCGCCGAGGCCGCTGCCAGACCCACCAGCCCGACGATGATCACCGCCGGCCATTTCAGGTCCACGTCGAGATCAACTCCTCCGCCGACCGTCCGATTGCGGCAACGTCCGCGCGAGCCTGGGGATCGAACCGGGCCACATTCAACCCGGCGAGCAATGCGGCCGCGGGCGCCAGCGGGCCGTCGGCGATGTCGTCGACGTGCAGGTACTGAGCTCGAATGCCGGTCTTGACATACAAGAAACTGCGTACGGTGCGACTGATGTCGGTGCTGGCCTGCGCCGCTGTCACCCCTCCCGCCTGATAGCGCCCGCAGGCCGTGCGCACCGCTGCGGTGAAACGGCGGCGGGTCAACCACGCGTGTACGGTGCGAACAACCGGCATCCGGCGCAGTCGCGACGGCGGCAGCGTCCACACGAAAACGCCCGCCAGCCAGGCAATCACCGCAAGCACCAACAGCACCCCGAAGACGATCCACCATGCCGAGAACGGCAGCGGGCCGCCGATGAACCGCAGCAGATCATCAGTTGGCACGCCGATACCCCTCGCTCATCTCAAGGATCCGCATGCGGATCTCGTGGCTACCGGCGATCCGGACGAACCGGACCCGGTGCGCGGTGAGGAACTCGTCGAGCTCGGCGCAGCGCCGCTGTTCGGCGAGCTGATAGGCGGCCAGCACCCGGGGCCCCAGCATGGCGCCGCTGAGCACGAAACGTCCACTGGCGACATCGAATCCGTCGCGTTCACCGTCGATCGAACCGATCGCCGGCATGTCGGTGATCATCAGCCAGAGCAACTCGTGCCGTCCGCCCAGTTGCGTGAGCACCTCACTGAGTGCTGGTGTCACCTCCGGCTCGTCGGAGACGATGACGAGCAGCAGTCGCCGACGGTGCGCCCGCAGCACGTACTGCAGTTGTGTCGCAACGTCACTGGCTCCGGTGTCGCCGGCAGTGTGGGTGTAGAAGTGCTCCAGCATGCTCTCGATATGAGTCTCACCGCGGCGGCTACGAATGGTCGCCGAACCTCGCGAGTCGCCGTAGACCATGCCGACCTCGTCCTGCCTGCGGATCGAGATCAGTCCGATCGCTCCCAGCACGTTGGTGGCCAAGTCACGCTTGAGCTCTCCATCGCGGGCCAGCGCCGACATGTTCCGTCCCGCATCGGCAACCAGCAAGATCTTGTGATGCTTCTCGGAGACGAATCGCTTGACCAGAACGGCACCGGAACGAGCCGAGGCTTTCCAGTCGATGTCGCGCACGTCGTCGCCGGCGACGTATGGACGCAGGTCGTCGAGTTCCAGGGTTCGGGTGTGCAACAACGCGTGGCGGCCGCCTTCGAGCATGCCTCGCGTGTTGGTGCCGAAATGGCTCCGCGCCCGGTTGAGGTGCCTACCCATGGTGGGGTCAGGGCACCCGGACCGACTGGAGAACGGCGTCGATCACCGTCTCCGAGGTGATATTCGCTGCGGCGGCCTCGAAGCCCAGAATCAGGCGGTGCCGCAGCACCCGGTGAGCCAGTTTGTGGATGTCGTCGGGCACCACGTGATTTCGCCCGGACAGCACCGCCAGCGCTCGCGCCGAGCGGCAGAACGCGATGGTGGCGCGCGGGCTGGCGCCGTACTCCAGCAGCCGCGCCAGCTGCGGCGGCAGGAACTGCTGCGGGTTTCGCGTCACCTGCACCAGTTGGCTGACGTAGGAGACCAGCGCAGGGTCCATGTGAACATTGCGCACGGTCTGCTGGATTCGACGAATGTCGTCAAGCCCGACCACCTCCCGCGGCTTCTCGTTCCGGTCGTAGACGCCGGCGTCGATCCGCATCATCATCTCGACTTCGTCCTGCGCCGACGGATACCGCAACACCTCCTTGAGCGTGAAGCGGTCGGTCTGCGCCTCCGACAACGGATAGGTGCCCTCCTGGTCCACCGGGTTCTGGGTGGCGATCACCAGAAACGGCTCCGGGATGCGGTGCAGTTCCCCGGCGATCGTGGTCTGACGCTCCTCCATCGCTTCCAGCATCGCGCTCTGGGTCTTGGCACTGGAGCGGTTGATCTCGTCGAGCAGCACGATGTTGGCGTGCACCGGACCCAGTTGGGTGGCAAACGAATTGGTCGTCGAGTTGTAGATCTGCGTGCCGATGATGTCGCTGGGCAACAGGTCCGGGGTGCACTGGATGCGCTGGAACTGACCCGAGACCGCGTCGGCGATCACCCGCGCGGCCGTGGTCTTGGCCAGTCCGGGAACCCCTTCGAGCAGGATGTGCCCGCCGGTGAGCAGCCCGATCAGCAGGGACTCCCGCAGGTAGTCCTGGCCGACGACCTTGGCCGCGAACTCCTGGGAGATCGCAGCGATCACGCGATAGGCGTATTCCATGTCCTGCTGGTTGGGCTGAACTCGGGCGCTGGTCATCGATCAACTCTCCGTAGGTATTTGGTCGGCTGCTTTCGCGTCAGCTCTAAGGGCCGACAACGGGAGGCTCCTTCGTCAGATCTACTCCTGTGAATAGGTTTTGAACCGAATCGTAGGTCGCCACCCCACCGCTAGCGGTTTCGGCGGTGAACGAAAACCGCACCGATCCGTCAACAAACCCACGCGAGGACGTCGTGCCCGCACTCAACTTGGCGCCGCTGAAGTCCATCGGGCCGACGACCTTCACCGTTTCCGGCTTGATCGGCGGATCGATCTGCTGCTTCGGGCACTTGTAGAAGTGCTCCGGATCCCGCAGACAACCCACGAGCCACGTCTCGACGGCAGTCTGAACCGCTTTGTGGCCGGCGTCGTTGAGTTCGTACTTGTAGCTGAACGGTTGGCTGATGTCGTTCGTCGGAACCGGCTCCTGCAGCAGTGATTCGACGTGGACATCCACATAGGGAACCGACGTCGCACCCACATAGCCTGGAAAGACATAGAGGTCACGATCCTTCCCGAGTGGCTTGCCAAGGACGTTCAGATTGCTGTCCATGCCGTCAGTACCCGCCGAATAGATCGTGAGATGCAGAGCGGCCGAGGGCAGCTTCCAGGTGCCGTTCCTCTTTTTCACGAACGCCTGACCCGATGAGCGGTTGCCGCCGAAATCAGCGCTGACGTTCACGATCGCGGTCTCGCCCGATGACTCCGTCTCCGAACTATCGCTGAGTATTTCGATGTTCTTGATCGGCCAGTGCTCGATCTGCTGTTTGAGGGTTTCGTTGGTCAGGAACTTCCGTGATGCGGGCTCGGCCAAGCCCATCGACAGGGCGGCGTCGGCATCTCCTCGGGCCAGCGCCTCCAGGTATGCCTTCACGGCGTCGCCGGCCCTTCCGGCATTCTTCGAGCCGCCGTGGCCGCCGGCCCCGAGCACGATCGCCATGACGATGCCGACCACGCTGAACACTGCCAGCGATGCCAGCAAGGTGACAATCAGCGGTTTGCGGGAGCGGCCTGGCGGGAGCGGCGGTCTCCACGGGCCACTCGAACCTGGCGTGGGGCCGAAGCCTGGTGGGCCCTGCGCCGGCATTGAGCCCGGCGGTGGGTATCCGCCCGGGGTTTGACCACCCCAGCCCGGGCCCGGCTGCGGTGGCACCCCGGCGGGCCAACCCGGACCCGGCTGCGGTGGCACCCCGGCGGGCCAACCCGGACCCGGCTGCGGATACGGCCCGTTGGGCCCCTGACCTGTCACCCCGCTACCTGAACGTGAACACGAGAGGGCTCTTGGTCAGGTCCACGGACCCATAGACCGAGGCGAGCATCTGGCCGGACTTCTTCCCCCCGGAGGACCCCGTGGCCGTCAGTCCGAACTCGACCAAACCGCGAGCATCCGCAGTCAGGTCGTCGGCGTGGAGATAGCTGATCCGGATCGAGCTGAGGTCAGCCGGAAGCGTCCACTGCGCCGTTCCGTTCACCAGACTCGAGTCGTAGGCGTACTGCGGGCAGTTCTCGGGATGCAGATCCGTCGAGCGCGCGCACTGGGCGAGCGCCGCCTTGACCGCGGTATCGATGGCTGCGTTGCCCGCCTCACTGATCTCGAAATTCAGCATCGGCGATTCTTCGTACTTCAATTGATCGAGCAGGAACGGCCGGTTCGGTTGTTTCACTGAAATGTTCGGGTTGCTGCTGCCGAGGTCCACCCAGCCCGGAAACACGTACGTTGTTTTACTGGTGTCCACCGGAGTCCCGAAGAGCGTGAGGGTCTTCAACGCAGCAGCGCTAGTCGTGTTGTATTTGAAGCTCAACTTCACGGCGGGTTGCTTGATTTTCCACACCCCCTTCGCGCCTTTCGTGGCGTCAACGATGTCGTCTGCCACGTTGTCACCGAAATTGACCGCGACGTGGACCATGGCCATGGTGCCGCCCGCCAACGAGTCGTCGTTGAGGATCCGGATGTTGGTTATCGGCCACTGCGCGATCTGCTTCTTGAGGACGTCGTTGGTGAGGAACTCCTTGGTGGCCGGTTCGTCGTCCGAGTAGGACAGGGCCGCCGCGGCGTCACCACGCGCCAGCGCCTCCAGATACGCGCGCACCGTGTCCCCCGCGGTGCGCGGTGCGCTGCTGTGATGCCGGACGACCCCGAAGATCCCAGCACCGGCCAGCACCAAGACAACCGACGCCAGGATTAGGGCCAGCTTCTTGCGACTGCGTCTGGGAGCGGCACCGAAGGGCATTTGCAGCATCGGCGAGAGGCCCGGCTGAGGCGGCCACGCCGGGTTGGGGCCGGGCGGGTTCGCACCGGCTTGAGGCATCCAACCGGGCGGCATCGCACCCGGCGGCATCGGGCCGGGCGGCATCTGCGGAGGCAAAGGCGGCGGGGCTGCCGGCGGCGGGCCGCCGGGCGCCCCCGCCGAAGCGGGATCGCCGATCGGATTGGGCCCCCCGAACCGACCCGGCGGATCGGACCACTGCGTCACATGAACTCCCTGCACACGTGTACGAACGACACGTAGAACCGACGTTCGCTTATTTTGACCGGCCAAACTCTAGCGGCAGGCAAGCGCGGTGACCAGTCGCTCGGAGTCCAACCGGCCGCCACGGTCGGGCGCTGTGGCACAGTTTTCTGTGTGTCTTCCTACCTGCTCCGCGTCGAACTCGACGACCGCCCCGGCAGCCTCGGCTCGCTGGCCGTGGCCCTCGGCTCGGTGCGGGCCGACATCCTGTCGCTGGACGTCGTGGAGCGCGGGCAGGGATCTGCGATCGACGACCTGGTGGTCGAGCTGCCGGCCGGGTCGATGCCCGACGTCCTGATCACCGCCGCCGAACGGCTCGACGGTGTGCGGGTGCACAGTGTCCGCCCGCATACCGGCCTGCTGGACGCACACCGCGAACTCGAGCTCATCGATCACGTCGCCGCCGCCGGTGCCCGCAAGGCCAAGCTGCAGAAACTCGTCGACGAGGCACCCCGGGTCCTGCGGGTCAGCTGGTGCGCCGTACTGCGCGCCGACGAATCCGAGAGAGGGTTCCGCCGGCTCGCCGGCAGCCCGGGCACCCCGGAGACCGAAGTCGGCGCGGTGCCCTGGCTGCCGATCGAACACCCCACCACCCTGGACAACACCGCGGACTGGGTGCCGGAGGTGTGGCGGAACATGGACATCGCCTTGGCCGCTGCACCGCTCGGAAACCCCAGTACCGCAATAGTTTTGGGCCGCACCGGCGGTCCGGACTTCCTGCCCGCCGAGGTGCTGCGGCTGGGCTATCTGGCCGGGATCGTTGCGACCCTGTTGCGTTAGTCGGCTGGTTCTGAAGCCGGTTGCGGCTCGGGGCCCTCGGCCAGCAACCTGGCGAAGCCTTCCTCGTCGAGGATCGGCACCCCCAGCTCAACGGCCTTGTCGTACTTGGAACCCGGAGCGTCCCCGGCCACCACATAGGCGGTCTTCTTCGACACCGAGCCGGCCGCCCGGCCGCCTCGGGCGATGATGGCCTCCTTGGCGCCGTCACGGGAGAAGCCGGTCAGCGAGCCGGTGACCACGATGGAAAGACCCTCCAGCGTGCGCTCGATGCTGGCATCGCGTTCGTCGGCCATCCGCACCCCGGCGGCGCGCCACTTGTCGACGATCGCGCGGTGCCAGTCGACGTCGAACCACTCGGTGACCGCGGCGGCGATGGTCGGCCCGACCCCCTCGACGGCGGCCAGCTGCTCGGTGGACGCCGCGGTGATCGCCTCCAGGCTGCCGAATTCGGTTGCCAGCGCACGAGCCGCTGTGGGTCCGACGTGCCGGATCGACAACGCCACCAGCACCCGCCACAGCGGCTGGGCTTTGGCCTTGTCGAGGTTGGCCAGCAGCTGCTGCCCGTTCTTGGACAGCACATTCTTCTGCGTGGTGAACAATTCGGTGCGCAGCAGGTCGTCTTCGGTGAGGGAGAACAGGTCCCCCTCGTCGGAGATCACCCGGGCGCCCAGCAGCGCGGTCGCCGCCTCATAGCCCAGGGCCTCGATGTCGAAGGCGCCGCGGCCGGCGACGTGGAACACCCGCTCGCGCAGCTGCGCCGGGCAGGACCGCGCGTTGGGGCAGCGGATGTCGACGTCGGTCTCCTTGGCCGGTGCCAGCTCGGTGCCGCATTCGGGACATGTTGTGGGCATGACGAATTCGCGCTCGGTGCCGTCGCGCAGGTCCACCACCGGCCCCAGCACCTCGGGGATAACGTCGCCGGCCTTGCGGATCACCACGGTGTCGCCGATCAGCACACCTTTGCGCTTGACCTCCGAGGCGTTGTGCAGGGTGGCCAGACCGACCGTGGAGCCAGCCACCTTGACCGGCGTCATATAAGCGAACGGGGTGACCCGGCCGGTGCGGCCGACGCTGACCCGGATGTCGAGCAGAGTGGTCTGGGCTTCCTCCGGCGGGTACTTGTAGGCCACCGCCCACCGCGGCACCCTCGAGGTGGCCCCGAGCCGGCGTTGCAGCGCCAGGTCATCGACTTTGATGACGACACCGTCGATTTCGTGTTCGACGTCGTGGCGGTGCTCGCCCCAGTAGGTGATGCGTTCGGCGGCGGCGTCGATCCCCTGGACCCGGGTGGTGTGGGTGGACACCGGCAGCCCCCACGCCTGCATCGCCAGGTAGGCCTCGTGCAGGGTGGCCGGGTTGAAACCCTCGGTGTATCCCAGGCCGTGGCAGATCATGTGCAGGTTGCGCCGCGCGGTGACGGCCGGATTCTTCTGGCGCAGTGAGCCTGCCGCACTGTTGCGCGGGTTGGCGAACGGCGGTTTGCCCTCGGCGACCAGGCCTGCGTTCAGCGCCGCGAAGTCCTCCAGCCGGTAGTAGACCTCGCCGCGCACTTCCAGCACCGCCGGCACCGGAAACTCGGTGTCGGCGTTGAGGAATTCCGGGATACCGGTGATGGTGCGGGCATTGAGCGTCACGTCCTCGCCGACCCGGCCGTCGCCGCGGGTGGCCCCGCTGATCAACCGGCCCTCGCGGTAGACCAGCCCGAGCGCCACCCCGTCGATCTTGAGCTCGCACAGGTAGGCGGTGTCACTGCCGATCTCACCGCGGACCCGGCCCGCCCAGGCCATCAGCTCATCGGGCGAGAACACGTCTTCCAGCGACAGCATCCGCTCCAGGTGCTCGGCGGGCGCGAAGTCGGTGGTGAACCCGGCCCCGCCGACCAGTTGGGTGGGTGAGTCGGCGGTGCGCAGTTCCGGGTGGGCCCCCTCGAGCGCGAGCAGTGCGTTGAACAGCTGGTCGAAGTCGCCGTCGGTGATGATCGGCGCGTCTTTGATGTAGTAGCGGAACTGGTGTTCGCGGACCTCCTCGGCCAGCTCATGCCACTGCCGCCGGATGTCGCCGGTGACGCCGTCCGCCTCTGGATTCACCTCCGCAGGCTATCGGGTGGACCCGGCAGTGGAATTTCGGCGCACGGTGATTCTTGTCCCCAACCGCCGGTGTCCAGGTACTGAACAACCAAAGACGACGCAATCCGTTTACCACGTGTACACCGAGGTTGTTTAATGTGCGCTATGCGTAAGCCATCGTGATGTATGAGAGCTTGCTCAACACTGCGGGACCTCACTTTGAAGCGGGAGATTGGGCGGGCATGGCGGCATCGCGATTCATCAAGGGCGTGACCTGATCAGCCCGACCTCAAGCCCCTCACTGGCCCTGGTGTCGGCCGCCAGTTTCGGGGTGACCGACTTCGTCGGCGGGGTGGCCGCCCGCCAGGTCGCCGCACTGCGGGTGATCATGATCTCCACACCGGTGTCGATGCTGCTGATCGGCGGCCTGGCGGTGGTGACCGGCGGCTTCGTGACACCGCACTCGGTGATCTTCGGGGTGCTCGGCGGGGTCAGCCAGGCGATGGGTGTCTGGTGGTTCTTCTCCGCGCTCGGCTCCGGGCCCATCTCAGTGGTGTCCCCGCTTGCCGCGGTGGTCGACGCCTCGGTGCCGGTCGCGTTCGGGTTGTTCTCCGGTGAGCGACCGAGCCATGTCGCCATGACGGGTATCGCGCTGGCGCTGATGGCGGTGGTCCTGATCAGCCGCCAAGCCGACGCGGGCTCGGCTGCACACCGCTTCACCAGCAAGGTCGCCTGGTTGACGATCGGCTCCGGGGTCGCACTGGGGCTCAATTTCGTCTGCATCGACCACACCGAGTTCCAGTCCCGGCTGTGGCCGCTGCTGTTCGCCCGCGCCGCGGCCACCGTGCTGGTGTTCGGCATGGCCGCGGCCACCCGCAACACCGCACCGCCGTCGGGTTTCCCGCTGCGACTGGCACTGATCGCCGGGGTGCTCGATGCCGCGGCCAACGTGGCCATGGTGCTGACGCTGCACACCTCACTGCTGTCACTGGGCAGCGTGCTGATCTCGCTGTACCCGGCGGCGACGGTGATGCTGGCGGTCCTGGTGCTGCGCGAGCGGGTCAATCGCTGGCAGGTGGCCGGCATGGCGCTGGCCGCCGCGGCGGTGACGATGATCACCACCGGCTGAGGCCCCCCGATACGGTGGGGTGATGCCCCACCCGATCATGTTCCGCGACGACGACCCGGGCCTGACCGAGTTGCGCCGTGTCGCGTTGGGATTTCCCGAGGCGTTCGAGAAGATCTCGCACGGCCGCCCGGTGTTCTGCGCGCCGAAGATGTTCGCGGTCTACGGCGGCAACGCCAAGTCCGACGGCACGATGGTGTCCTACCCGCATTCGCTGTTGGTCAAGGTCGACGAGTCCGAGCAACGTGCGCTCGGGCAGGACAGCCGGTTCTTCTCCCCGATGTATCTGGCACCGTCGGGGTGGCTGGGGCTGGATTTCGGTGCCGCGCCGGTGGATTGGGACGAGGTCGGCGAGTTGGTCGACGCGTCGTTTCGGCTGACCGCGTCGGCACGGCTGATCCGGCTGCTCGACGGGACGTAGGCCGTCTTTCGGCTATACCGCGTCCGGGTCGTCGGCGAGAGCCTCGCCCGCCCGCCGCACCAGGGCGACCGCGGTGCGCGCCCACGCCGGGGTGGCACCGGCCAGACCGCAGACCGGGCTGATGCCGACCCGCTCGGCCAGCACCGAACGCGCGAACCCGATCCGGTCGGTGATGGCCGCGGCCGCGGCGGCCAGTTCCTCCATCGACGGCCGCCGCGCCGGAGCAAGCGCCGGCACCAGGCCCAGCACCACGGTGCGGCCCGAGTCGATGAACGCCCCGAGCTCGTCGTAGCCGCCCGCCTCCAAGGCCGTGCAGTCCACCGCTACCGCCGGTATCCGACTGCGCTGCAACACGTTCCATGGCACATCCGAGGCGCAGCTGTGCACCAGCACGTCGGCGCCCACGGCATCGGCGCAGTCGTCGAGCAGTCCGGTCGCCACCGCCTCGTCGATCGCCGGCACCGGGCTCAGTTTGGTGACCCCGGCCAGCCGTCCGCTCACCGCAGCACCCAACGACGGCTCGTCGAGCTGGACGAGCACCGTGGTGTCCAGCCGCCGGACCAGCTCCGCCCGGCGCACCCGCAGGCCTTCGCCCAGGGATGCGGCCAGATCGCGCACCGCGCCGGGGTCGGTGATGGCCCGGTGGCCGTTCGCCAGCTCCAGTTCCGCGGCCAGCGTGAGCGGTCCGGGCCCCTGCAGCTTGACCGGGTGTCCGCTGCCCCGCAGGCCCGCGACCTCCCAGGCCTCTTCGAGGGCGTCGGTGTCCTCACCGAGCAGGCTGACCGCACGCCGGGTCACGGCGCCGGGGCGCGCGGCCAGCCGGTAGCCGCGCGGGGCGGTGTCGAGGGCGATGTCGACCAGCAGTGCACCGGCCCGGCCGATCAGATCCGCACCCACCCCGCGGGCCGGCAACTCAACCAGATGGGCCAGGCCACCACCCAACTCACCGACGACCACCTCGGCGGCCTGGCGCGCCGAGGTACCCGGCCACGACCCCAATCCCGTTCCGGTGGCGAAAGCACTCACCGGCCAACCGTATTGAACGCCGTCGGCGCCCCGACACGGCGGGTTAGCCTTCCAGTCGTGAGAACACTGCGGCTGGCAGCGGTCTGCGCCGCGGTGTCGGTCGCGCTCGGCTGCACCCGGGTGGTCGGCGGGGACGTGCTGCCGCTCATCACACCGCCGGTACCCGACGGCGCCGTCGACATCGGCCGGATCATGCTCAGCACCGCACGGCTGCGCGCCATCGTCGGCGCCGGCGACGAGCTGACCGCCATCCCCACCATGGATTCAACCGCCCCGGTGGATATCGACGAACTCGCCGCGACGGTCCCGCCGCCGTGCCGGTTCATCTATGCCGAGACCACGGTGTTCGGCGGCGGTTTCACCCGGTTCCGTAAAACCAGCTACCAGGACCCACCCAGGCCCGGGCTGATCTCGCAGGGCGTGGCCGTCTACCCCGACCCGGATGCCGCCCGGGGCGCGTTCGATGCGCTGGTGGGCACCGTCGCCGCGTGCGCAGACAGCCCGGTGGGGCCGGAGCTGGTCGGCGAGTGGGCCGTCGACGGGCCGTGGCTGCACACGCGTCCCGGCGCCTGCGGACGCTCCTACCGGTGGAAGTCGACGGCCCTGATCGAGGTCACGCACTGCGGCTTCTCGGAGTCGGTCGCCGACCTCGTGGTCACGAACATGGCAGCGGCGATCCCGGGTTAGGAAAGGGTGGCGGAGATCGTCGCGCTGGCGATCACCTCGTCGCCGTCCGCGTCCGGGCGGTAGCAGGCCAGGGTCTGCCCGCGGGCGACCCCACGCAGCGGCTCGCGCAGCCGCACCTGGAGCTCATCGCCGACCAGTTCGGCGACCGCGGGGACGTTCTCGCCGTGGGCGCGCACCTGCACCTCGCACTCGACCGGGCCGCTCCATGGGCTTCCCGAGGTGAACACCGGCGCCCGGCCGGTCAGCGCCAGCACGTCCAGGTCGGCGGCGGCGCCGACGGTGACGGTGGCGGTGGCGGCGTCGATCCCGGTCACATACCGGGGCTGTCCGTCCGGGCCGGGACCGGCGATACCCAATCCCTTGCGCTGGCCGATGGTGAAGCCGTGCACGCCGTCGTGCTCGGCCAGCACCGCTCCCTGCGCGTCGACGACGGCTCCGGGCCGCACCCCGATGTGGCTGCCCAGGAAGGTGCGGGTGTCACCGGTCGGGATGAAGCAGATGTCGTGACTGTCGGGCTTGCTCGCCACCGCCAGGCCGCGTTCGGCGGCCTCGGCGCGGATCTCCGACTTGGGGGTATCCCCGATCGGAAACGCGGCGTGACTCAACTGCTCGGCCGTGAGCACCGCCAGCACGTAGGATTGGTCCTTGTCGGCGTCCACCGCGCGGCGCAGCCGGCCACCGTCCAGCCGGGCGTAATGACCGGTGGCCACCATGTCGAAGCCGAGCGCGACGGCGCGGGCGGCCACCGCGGAGAACTTGATCTTCTCGTTGCAGCGCACGCACGGGTTCGGGGTCTCCCCGCGCGCATAGGACTCGACGAAGTCGTCGATGACCTCCTCCTGGAACTGCTCGGAGAAGTCCCACACGTAAAACGGAATACCGAGCACGTCGGCGACCCGGCGGGCGTCGTCGGAGTCCTCCCGCGAGCAGCAGCCCCGCGAGCCGGTGCGCAGTGTTCCGGGGTTGCGCGACAGCGCCAGATGCACGCCGACCACGTCATGTCCGGCGTCGACCATCCGGGCCGCGGCGACCGACGAGTCCACCCCACCGCTCATCGCGGCTATCACCTTCACCGGGCCACCCCCGCCAGCATGGCTTGGCGGGCCCGGTCCACCGCACCGGGCAGCACCGCCAGCACCGCGTCCACGTCATCGTCGACGCTGGTGTGTCCCAACGACAGCCGCAGTGATCCTCGAGCGGTGACCGGGTCGGCGCCCATCGCCATCAGTACGTGTGACGGACGCGCCACCCCGGCGGTACACGCCGAGCCGGTCGAGCACTCGATACCGTTGGCGTCCAACAACATCAGCAGTGAATCGCCCTCGCATCCGGCGAAGGTGAAGTGCGCATTGCCGGGCAGCCGGTGCACGCGCGAGCCGTTGACACTGGTGTCGGAGATGTTCGCCAGCACCCCGTCGATAAGCCGGTCGCGCAGGGCCGCAACACGATCGGGGGCCACCTCCAGCGACCCCGCCGCAATCTCCAGCGCGGCGGCCATCCCAACCGTGCCCGCGACATCGGGTGTGCCGGAACGGATGTCACGTTCCTGCCCGCCGCCGTGCAGCAGCGGCACGCACGTCACATCGCGCCGCACCAGCAGCGCGCCGACCCCGCAGGGCCCGCCGAACTTGTGCGCGGTCAGGGTCAGCGCCGACAGGCCGCCGACGCCGAAGTCGACCGGCAGCGCTCCCACTGCCTGCACCGCGTCGGAATGCATCGGCACCCCGAATTCGGCGGCGACCGCAGCGAGTTCGGCAATCGGCAGCACCGTGCCGACCTCGTTGTTGGCCCACATCGCCGACACCAGCGCGACGTCGTCGGGTTCGCGTAGGGCTTCGCGCAGCGCGTCAGGCGAAACAGAGCCGTCGGCCTCGGTCGGCAGCCAGGTGATCTCGGCGCCCTCGTGTTCGGCGAGCCAGCTGACCGAGTCCAGCACGGCGTGGTGTTCGACCTCGGTGGTGATGATCCGGCGCCGGCGCGCATCGGCGTCGCGGCGCGCCCAGTAGATGCCCTTGACCGCCAGGTTGTCACCGTCGGTGCCGCCGGCGGTGAACACCACCTCCGACGGACGCGCCCCCAGGAGGGCCGCGATGGACTCCCGGGACTCCTCCATCCGGCGTCGCGCCGCTCGGCCGGCGGCGTGCAACGAGGAGGCATTGCCGACTCGGCCCATCACAGCCGTCATCGCCTCGATGGCCTCGGGGTACATCGGGGTGGTGGCTGCGTGATCCAGATAGACCATGACCCGCCCAGAATACCGGGCAGCCGCAGCCACCCCGGCCGCGTGTGTCAGCAGAAGACGCAGTCCGCCCGGTTCGGCCGCACCCGGCAGCCCACCGCCTGCTGACAGCGGACTGCCAGTTCCCGCCGGTCATCCCCCGGCAACTGCAGGGATGCGACGTGGACCTGGGCCACCGTGCGACGGGCGGCAACCAGCCGCCGCATCGAGGCCATCAGGGTGTCGTCGCCGACGAAGGCCGGCAGCGTGGACCGGGATCCGTCGCGATGGTGGTAGCTCAGCTGCAGCGGCTGCACCGGCCGTGCCGCGTCGACGGCGGCCTGGAATATCGCCGGATAGAACCGGCCGTGGGCGCGTCCGCACCAGGTGGTGCCCTCCGGGAAGGCCACCACGGTGCGGCCGGCCCGCAATCGGGCCGCCACCTCCTCGACCACGGCGGGCAGCCGGCGCAGGTTGTCCCGGTCGATCGGGATGATCCGCATCAGGCGAGCCAACCCCCCGATTCCGGGCCAGCTGATCAGATCGGCGCGCGCCACGAACACGCCCGGGCAGACCGCTCCGACGACGAACACGTCCAGCCAGGACGTGTGCTGACCGACCACCAGCATGCCGCGCAGATTGCGCACCGGCGCTCCGCTGATGACGACCCGAACCCCGAAGCAGCGCAACACCATCCGGCAGCAGGCGCGCTGGAACCGGACCCTTCCCGGTGCCGGTATCGCCAACAGCGGCAATACCGGCAGCAGCATGATCACCAGGGCCAGTCGCAGCGCGACCCCGGCCGGGGACAGTCGCTCGACGCCGCTCTGCACGCACGCCGGAGTGCAGAATGCCCGAGGCGCCCAGGCGTTGACGGCCGCCTCGTTCACGCAGACATCTCGGCTGCCGCCGCCACCGACCGCAGGCGGTGCAGATAGCGGGTGTCGGCCTCGTTGCGGCACAGCAGGGCCGGGAAGTCGGCCACTCCGAAGTCGGGGTCGTGGGCCGGTTCACCACAGATCTGGGCACCCAGCCGCAGATAGCCGCGCAGCAGCGGCGGAATGCTCGGGCGGGCCGGCGGGGCGATCTCGTCGAGGGACCGCCCGTCCAGTACCACCGGCCGGTACGGGGTCACCCGGTAGGGCGAGGCGTGCCGACGCTGCGCGACGTCGCGGACGCCGCGGATCTGGCTTCCCGGAGCACCTTCCCCGTGCACCGGCACCGACACGCACCCGGTGACGTAGTCGTATTCGTAGCGGTCCAGATACGCCAGGATTCCGGCCCACATCAGCAGCACGACGGCACCGTTGCGGTGGCCGGGACGCACTACCGCGCGGCCCATCTCGACCAACGACGGCCGCAACGGGTCCAGTGCGGTGACCTCGAATTCGCCGGCGCTGTAGAGCCCGCCGGCGGCGATGGCACCGGTGGGCGGCATCATCCGGTAGCAGCCGACCAGTTCGCCGGAGTTGTCGTCGCGCACCAGCAGGTGATCGCAGTACTGGTCGAATCGGTCCGCGTCACGGCCGTCTGCGGAGTGCGGCAGGCTGAATCCCGGCTCGGTGCTGAAGACCTCGTAGCGCAGCCGCTGCGCGGCCTCGATCAGCTCGGATTCGGTGGACAGCAGCAGCGAGTAACGCGGGGTGTCGGTAGCGGCGCCTGAAGAGGTGGTCGTCGGGTCGGGGGCGATGAGAACAGAACCAGTGCTCACATACAGCACGGTCGCGCAGCGATG
This sequence comes from Mycobacterium zoologicum, assembly GCF_020181635.2. Classification (NCBI taxonomy): domain Bacteria; kingdom Bacillati; phylum Actinomycetota; class Actinomycetes; order Mycobacteriales; family Mycobacteriaceae; genus Mycobacterium; species Mycobacterium zoologicum. Next base: position 24,095 of record NZ_JAYJJS010000025.1, read on the forward strand.
CTGCGCACAAGCAATCAGCACGTGACGCGTTGATGCACGCTCGGTGACGAATTGCGACCGGCACCGCCGCGCGGATATTCGGTGCCGGTCAGGCCGCGGCGCCGCCGCCGTCGGCGTGCAGTGTCGAGCCGGTGATGAAACTGGACCGCGGCGAGGCGAGAAACAACACGGCTTCGGCGATCTCGGCGGCCTGAGCCGTACGCCCGAGCGGAAGTGCCCGGCCCAGTTCGTCGTTGACGTCACCCCATTCGGCAGCCACGCCCTCGGTGGCGGTGGGGCCGGGCGCGACGCTGTTCACCCGCACCCCGTGCGGCCCGAATTCGGCGGCCCAGGTGCGGGTCAGCGACTCCAGCGCTGCCTTGGAGGCGCTGTAGCTCGACGCACCGGGAACGCCTTTGAACGCGACCATGCTGGTGACGTTGACGATGCTGCCGTGTCCGCGCCGCAACATGGCCGGCACCAGCGCCGCGACCAGAAAGTAGGCGCCGCGCACGTTGGTGTCGAACGTCAACTCGAAGGAGGAGACGTCCTGTTCGACGGTGGCCGCGCCGGGGAACGCCGCGGCGTTGTTCACCAGGATGTCGACGCCGTCGTCACCGCATTGCCGGGCAAGGGATCTCACCGATTCGAGGTCGGACAGATCGGCGGCGACGAACCGGACGCCGCCGCCGAGCTCGGCGACGGCGGCGGCCCCTCGATCGGCGGATCGGCCGGTGATGATCACCGTGGCGCCGTGCCGCGCCAGCAGCCGGGCGGACTCCAACCCGATGCCCGAGGTGCCGCCGGTCACCAACGCGGTCCGGCCCGCCAGTTCGGTCATTGCGACGCCAGCCAGTCCGCCAGCCGGGTCTGGGCCAGGCTCGCGCCGTCACCGGTGACCAGTCCGGTGTCGCCGACCTTGGTGCCGAAGTAGACGGCAGCCGGGTCCACCACGATCGGCAGATGCTCGCCGCGGTGCGCCAACACCAGCGTGGCCATCTCGGCGAACGTCATCTTCTCGGGGCCACCCACATCGATGCTGCCGTCCACGGGTGCCGCCTGGGCCGCCCGGGCCACCGCGGCGGCCACGTCGGCGCCCGCGATCGGCTGGATGAGTCCTTCGGGGGCGCGCACCACGCCGTCGACGGTCAGCGACGCGGTGATCGCGTCGGCGAACTCGTGGAACTGAGTGGCGCGCACGATCGTGTAGGGCAGCCCGGACTCGGCGATGATGCGCTCCTGGGCGACCTTGGCGCGCATGTAGCCACTGTCGGGCAGCCCGTCGCACCCCACGATCGACAGCGCGACGTAGTGGCCCACTTCGGCCGCCTTGGCCGCAGCCGTCTGGTTGGTGGTGGATTTGGTGAAGAAGTCCAGCACCGCGGCGTCGGCGAAGTCCGGGGAGTTGACGACGTCGACCAGCACGTCGGCACCGGCCAGCGCGTCGGCCAGGCCCGCTCCGGTGAGCACGTCGGCGCCCGAGCTGTGCGACGCGGCCGCGGTCTCGTGTCCGGCCGCCTTCAGCAGCGCGACGACTTTGGAGCCGATCTGTCCGCTGGCACCCATCACGGTGATCTTCATTGTCCTAATCCCTCCTTGACTGACTGTGTTCTGTCCACACTGTCACTGGAGGGCCGTAGTCGTACCCCGGAAAGTCCGTAGTCTCAACCGTGGATCAGCGCCACGGGAGGTCGCGCAGTTCGCGGCGCGACCGGATGCCCAGCTTGGAAAAGACCTTGCGCAGGTGCCACTCGACGGTGTGCGCGCTGATGAACAGCCGCACCCCGATCTCGGCGTTGGTCAGGCCCGCGCCGGCCAGCTCGGCGATCTGGCGCTCCTGCGCGGTCAGCTCGTCCCCCACCACGACCGGTTGTTTGCGTGCCTTCTCGCCCGTCGCCTGCAGTTCGCGGTGGCTGCGTGCGGCGAACGCCTGCGCGCCGAAGCCGGTGAACATCTCGTGGGCGATCCGCAATTGGGTCCGCGCGTCGGTGCGCCGGGCCTCGCGGCGCAGCCACTCGCCGTAGAGCAGATGGGCGCGGGCGAGTTGCACGGCGATCCGGGTCCGGCCCAACCGTTCGATCGCCTCGGTATAGCGACCCTCGGCCGCATCGCCGTCACCGAGCAGCGCCCGGGACCGGACCGCGACCCCCAGCGCCCAATCGGTTCCGGCGACATGCGCCCGGTGCTCAAGCCCTTCGAGCGCGCCGGCGGCGACGGTGTGCTGATCGGTCCGAACGGCGGCCTCCACCAGTTCCACGAGGTTCCAACCGTAGAGGCCCAGGTCCTCGTATTCGCACGCCCGGCTCAGCAGCTCGCAGGCCAACTCGTAGCGCCCCAGCCCGTTGTTCAGGACCCCACCGGCATACCCGACCAGCGCGATCACCCGCCCCTCACCGCGCGCCGTCCCGTCGCGGGCCGCGGCGTCGAGCAGCCGGGTGGTCGCAACCTCGTCACCGGTCCAGGCCGCCAGCGCCAGCTCGTGATAGCGCACGGGTGTCTGGCCGGCGGTCGCCGAGAGGGCGCTCGCCTCGGCGATCAGCGTCCGGGCCGCCGCGAACTCTCCGGCCTGGATGTGCACACCGGCCCGGGTCGTCAACGCCGTCGGCAGCATCGCCAGCGCTCCGCTGTCGGTCGCCACCCGCACCGCGTCTCCTGAGATCCGGTACCACGCCTCGTCATCCCACAGTTCGTGCACGGCCGCTTCGTACCCGACCGGAAACGCCTGCCACGACCATCTTTCACGGGTCAGCGCCGTGACGGCGGCCCGCAGCAACGGCACACCGGCGCGGCTGCCCGCGCTGATCCGGGTGGTCAGGGCCCTCAGCAGCAGTTCGGCCGGCCGGGTCGGGTCGACCTCTGGACCGGCCGCCAGTGCCGCCGTGACGTGGGCGCGCACGTCCGCCCCGAACCGGCGACCCGCATACATCGCCGCGCTGACCGCCTCCAGCAGCGTCTCCTGCGCCATCACCGCATCGAGGGGTTCCAAATCACTTGCGGCACCAAAGAATTGGTGAACTGAGTCGATCAGCACCGGCGCATCGCCGGAGCCCCGGCCGCGGGTGAACGCCAGCTGGGCGCGCAGCCGTGCCAGCCGCGCACGTTGCAGAGCCCCCAACGGCGCCAGTTCAGCGGTGGCCACCAACTGATCGGCAGCGTCGAGCTCCGCGACGGCATGCTTGGCCATGGCGGCGTCCAGCGCGCGCGATCCGCGCAGCGCCGCATCGGGGGTCAGTTCGGTGGCACGGGCCAAGAACGCTGCCACCGCGGCGGTTCCACCGCGAATCGCGGCTCGGTCGGCGGAATTCTCCAGCTCCGCCGCTACCTCCTCGTCAGGGCCGGCCGACGCGTGCGCGAGGTGCCAGGCCCGGCGGTCGGGATCGTGCGCCGGGTCCGTTGCCGCCGCCAGGGCACGGTGGGCGTCGCGGCGGTCAGCACCGGTCGCCGCGCGGTAAACCGCCGATCGCACCAGGGGGTGGTGGAACCGCACCTGCGCCGCCACCTCGATCAGCCCCGCCTCCTCGGCCGCCGCCAGGGCCGCGGCGGCCAGCCCCAGCACCTCGCCGGCCCGCAGCAACAACGCTGCGTCTCCCACCGGCTCGGCGGCCGCAACCAGCAGCAACCGCTGCGTGTCGTCGGGCAGGGAGCGGACCCGCGTGAGGAAATGGCGCTCGATCTGTCCGGCCACCGGCACCACGTCCGGGCGGTAGTAGCCGCCGGCCAGCTCGGCCGCGGACAGCCCACGGGGCAGTTCCAGCAGGGCCAGCGGATTGCCGTGGGTTTCGGCGACGATCCGATCGACGACCTGGGCGTCGATTCGCCCGGACAACTCGGCGTCCAGCAGTGCCCGGGCGTGCGGTTCGGACAGTCCTCGCAGGATGAGTCGCGGCAGTCCGGTCAGCCCGTCGACCGGCTCGCGCAGCGCGAACAACACCGCGACCGATTCGGCGACCAACCTCCGTGCCACGAATCCCAGCGTCTGCGCCGACAACCGGTCCAGCCACTGGGCGTCGTCGACCACGCACAGCAGTGGCCGCGCGGCAGCGGCCGCGGCGAACAGGCCCAGCACCGCCAGCCCGACCAGGAAGCGGTCCGGGGCGGATCCGGCACTCAGCCCGAACGCGACCTGCAGGGCAGCGCGCTGCGGGTCCGGCAGTACGTCGAGGTGCTCCAGCAGGGGCGCGCACAGCTGCTGCAGGCCGGCGTAGGCGAGCTCCATGTCGGATTCGACGCCGCCGGCGCCCACCACGCGGAAATCCGGGGCGGCCGCGACCAGGTAGTCCAGCAGCGCGGTCTTGCCGATGCCGGGCTCGCCCCGCAGGACCAGCACCTGAGCAGTGCCGGCGCGGGTGGCCGCCAGCAGCTCCTGCAGCCGGCGGCACTCGTCGTCGCGGCCACGAAGATTCGAAAGGGCCCCCGCCACTGAAGTGCGGGGGCCCTGACGACTTCTCACGCAGAAGAAATTAACCCTTGCGGGCCTTGACCGCCTCGGTCAGCTGCGGGGCGACCTTGAACAGGTCCCCGACGATGCCGTAGTCGGCGATCTCGAAGATCGGCGCTTCCTCGTCCTTGTTGACCACCACGATGGTCTTGGACGTCTGCATGCCGGCCCGGTGCTGGATCGCGCCGGAGATGCCCAGCGCGATGTACAGCTGCGGCGAGACGGTCTTGCCGGTCTGGCCGATCTGGAACTGGCCCGGGTAGTAGCCCGAGTCCACCGCGGCACGCGAGGCGCCCACGGCCGCGCCGAGCGAGTCGGCCAGCTCCTCGACCACCGAGAAGCTCTCCGCGCTGCCGACGCCACGACCGCCGGCCACCACGATGGAGGCCTCGGTGAGCTCCGGACGGTCACCGGCCACGGCCGGCTGACGCGACACGATCTTGGTGGCGTTCTCGGCGGCGGCAGGCACCTCGACGGTAACCTGCTCGCCGGCACCGGCGGCCGGCGCGGGCTCGACGGCCCCGGCCCGCACGCTGATGACCGGGGTGTCGCCGGTCGCCTCGGCCTCGACGGTGAAGGCACCACCGAAGATCGAGTGGACGGCCTTGCCGCCGGCCTTGACCTCGACCACGTCGACCAGCAGGCCGGACCCGATCCGGGCCGCCAGGCGGCCGGCCACCTCCTTGCCGTCGGCGGTTGCGGCGATCAGCACCGCCGCCGGGGTGGCCGACTCGGTCAGTGCGGCCAGCACGTCGACGTACGGGGTGAGCAGGACGCCTTCCACCACGTCGGACTCGGCGACGTAGATCTTGGCGGCGCCGGCCTCCTTCAGCCCGTCGACCAGCGGTGCGGCGGTGCCCGGGGCGCCGATGACGACCGCAGACGGTTCGCCGAGCGCGCGCGCGGCGGTGATCAATTCGGAGCTGACCTTCTTCAGCGCCCCGTCGGCGTGCTCAACGAGCACAAGTACTTCAGCCATGTTTTCTCTTCCTCAGAATCCGGGGGCTCGTCTTAGATGATCTTCTGGCCGACCAGGTACTCGGCGATCTTGGTACCGCCGTCGCCTTCGTCGGTCACCTTCTCGCCGGCGGTCTTCGGCGGCTTCGGCGTCGACGCGGTCACCTTGGTACCAGCGTTGGCGACACCGACCTCGTCGCCCTCCACGCCGATCTCAGCGAGGGTGAGCACGGTGACTTCCTTCTTCTTGGCGGCCATGATGCCTTTGAAGGACGGGAAGCGCGGCTCGTTGATCTTCTCGTTGACGCTGACCACGGCCGGCAGCGCGGCCTCCAGGGTGAAGACACCCTCGTCGGTCTCACGCTCACCGGTGACCTTGCCGCCCTCGACGGTCAGCTTGCGCAGGTGGGTGAGCTGCGGCAGGCCCAGGTACTCGGCGATGACGGCCGGAACCGCACCGCCGACACCGTCGGTGGACTCGTTGCCGGCGATGACCAGCTCGGTGCCCTCGATGGCGCCCAGCGCCCGGGCCAGCGCCCAGCCGGTCTGGACCAGATCGGAGCCCTTCATGCCGTCGTCGAGGATGTGCACGGCCTTGTCGGCCCCCATCGACAGCGCCTTGCGGATCGCCTCGGTGGCGCGCTCGGGGCCGGCGGTCAGCACGGTGACGGTGCCTTCGGCGCCTTCCTTCTCACGGATCAGCAGCGCCTCTTCGACGGCGCGCTCGTTGATCTCGTCGAGCACGGCGTCGGCGGCGTCACGGTCCAGCGTGAAGTCACCATCGGTGAGCTTGCGCTCCGACCAGGTGTCTGGGACCTGTTTGATCAGGACCACGATGTTCGTCATGAGTGTGGTTCGTCCTCCTCGAAGGGGTCCTGCGGCAGGCGGCCACAAGACTGGGTCACGATTCACGCAGCCGCCCGATCCTTGTTACTCATCGGTAACTTCGTGCGGTTCGCGTGTACAGCGTAGCGGGTCGTGATAGGGCGACTGCGGGGTAGCCGGTTCGTCGGCCGTGCCGTTGGCGTTAGCCTGCCTATGCGATGAATTCCACGAATCCCGCCGAGCAGCCCGCCGGCACGTCCCCCGGCGACACCGCGATGGTGCTGACCGGGGAACGCACCATCCCCGGGCTCGACGTCGAGAACTACTGGTTCCGCCGCCACGAAGTCGTCTACCAGCAATTGGCGCCGCGCTGCGGCGGCCGCGACGTGCTGGAGGCCGGGTTCGGTGAGGGCTACGGCGCCGACCTGATCGCCCGGGCCGCCAACCGGGTGATCGGAGTGGACTACGACGACACCGCGGTGGCGCACGTGCGAGCGCGCTACCCGCGGGTGGAGACGCTGCAGGGAAATCTGGCCGACCTGCCGCTGCCGGACGCCTCGGTGGACGTCGTGGTCAATTTCCAGGTCATCGAGCACCTGTGGGACCAGGCCCAGTTCATCGCCGAATGCGCCCGGGTGCTGCGGCCCGGCGGGCTACTGATGGTGTCCACCCCGAACCGGATCACCTTCTCCCCCGGCCGCGACACCCCGATCAACCCGTTCCACACCCGCGAGCTCAACGCCGCCGAGCTGACCGAACTGCTGCTCGACGGCGGATTCACCATGGAGTCCATGCTCGGGGTGTTTCACGGGCCCACGCTGCGCGCGATGGACGCCCGGCACGGCGGCTCGATCATCGACGCGCAGATCGCGCGTGCGCTGGCCGACGCGCCCTGGCCGGACGAGCTGTTGGCCGACGTCGCCGGTGTCAGCTGCGATGACTTCGAGATCGTCGACGCCGCCGAGCGGCAGATAGATGACAGCCTGGACCTGGTCGCGATCGCGGTGCGGCAGTGACACAAACACCCAACGGTCCGGTCCCGGGCATGTTCACCCTGGTGCTGCACACCCATCTGCCGTGGCTGGCGCACCACGGCCGCTGGCCGGTCGGCGAGGAATGGCTCTATCAATCCTGGTCTGCGGCCTACCTGCCGCTGATGCGGGTGCTGCGCACGCTGGCCGCCGAAGGCCGCCGCGACCTTCTCACGCTGGGGATCACTCCGGTGGTGGCCGCGCAGCTCGATGATCCGTACTGCCTCGACGGCATGCACCACTGGCTGTCGAACTGGCGGCTGCGCGCCGCCCAGGCCGCCACCATCTCCGACCTGCGTGAATTCGGGACACGCGAATGCGCCGCAGCCGATGCCGCCTTGGAGGAGTTCGCACTGCTGTGGCGCCACGGCGCCAGCCCGCTGCTGCGCGAACTGGTGCAGGCCGGCACCGTCGAGATGCTCGGCGGCCCGCTGGCACACCCGTTCCAGCCGCTGCTGGCTCCCCGGCTCCGCGAATTCGCGCTGCGGGAGGGCCTGGCCGACGCCCACGCACGGCTGGCCCACACCCCCGCGGGGATCTGGGCCCCGGAATGCGCGTACGCCCCCGGCCTGGAGGCCCTCTACAGCGCCGCCGGGGTCTCGCACTTCATGGTCGACGGCCCCTCACTGCACGGCGATACCGCGCTGGGCCGCCCGGTCGCCGACACCGACGTGATCGCCTTCGGTCGCGACCTGACCGTCAGCTACCGGGTGTGGTCGCCGAAGTCGGGCTACCCCGGCCACGGCGCCTACCGGGATTTCCACACCTACGACCACCGCACCGGCCTGAAGCCGTCGCGGGTCACCGGCCGCAACGTCGCCCCCGAGGACAAGGCGCCGTACGACCCGCAGCTCGCCGACGCCGCGATCGACGCCCACGTCGCCGATTTCGTCGACGTGGTGCGGGCCCGGCTGACCGAGGAATCCGAGCGGATCGGCCGCCCCGCCCACGTGGTCGCCGCATTCGACACCGAACTGTTCGGGCACTGGTGGTACGAGGGGCCGCAGTGGCTGGCCCGCGTATTACGGGCCCTGCCGGAAGCCGGCGTACAGGTGGGCACGCTGGCCGGCGCGATCGAAGCCGGCTACGTCGGCGAACCCGCCGAACTGCCACCCAGCTCCTGGGGCTCGGGCAAGGACTGGCAGGTGTGGTCCGGGGAAAAGGTCGCCGACCTGGTGCAACTCAACAACGAGGTGGTCGACACCGCGCTCGGCGCCGTCGACAAGGCGCTGGCGCAGGCGGCGTCCCCGTCGGGCCCGGTCCCCCGCGACCGGGCCGCTGACCAGATCCTGCGGGAGGCATTGCTCACGGTGTCCAGCGACTGGCCGTTCATGGTCAGCAAGGACTCCGCCGCCGACTACGCCCGCCACCGGGCGAACCTGCACGCACACGCCACCCGGGAGATCTCCGACGCCCTCACCAGATCTTCGGGCGGCCGCCAGGACAATGCCGCGCAGGCCCTGGCGCAGGACTGGAATAGGGCCGACGGTCTGTTCGGTGCCCTCGATGCCCGTAGGCTGCCACGGTGACCCCCCGCCACCTCCGCGAGCGTGCGTGTTTGCACCTCGGCACGCCGCGGTCCGAGCGATTCTGCGCACGCTCGCGCGGAAGAGAACGAGCCGCATGAAGATCCTGATGGTGTCGTGGGAGTACCCGCCGGTGGTCATCGGCGGGTTGGGCCGACACGTCCACCACCTGTCCACCGCGCTGGCCGCTGCCGGCCACGACGTCGTGGTGCTGGCCCGTCGCCCGTCCGGCACCGACCCGAGCACCCACCCGTCCTCTGACGAGATCAGCGAGGGCGTGCGGGTGGTCGCCGCAGCCCAGGACCCGCACGAGTTCTCCTTCGGCGACGACATGATGGCCTGGACCCTGGCGATGGGCCACTCGATGGTGCGCGCCGGGCTGTCACTGAAGATCGACGGCGGCCAGGCCCTGTGGCGCCCAGACCTGGTGCACGCCCACGACTGGCTGGTGGCGCACCCCGCGATCGCGCTCGCCGAATTCTATGACGTGCCTTTGGTTTCCACGATCCACGCCACCGAAGCCGGCCGGCATTCCGGGTGGGTATCCGGCCCGCTCAGCCGTCAGGTACACGCCGTGGAATCCTGGCTGGTCCGCGAATCCGACTCGCTGATCACGTGTTCGGCGTCCATGCGCGACGAGATCACCGAACTGTTCGGCCCGGGTCTGTCCGAGACAAGCGTGATCCGCAACGGGATCGACGCCGCCCGTTGGCCGTTCGCCCGGCGCCGCGCCCACGACGGTCCGCCGGAGCTGCTGTTCGTGGGACGCCTGGAGTACGAGAAGGGCGTGCACGACGCGATTGCGGCGCTGCCGCGGATCCGGCGCGCCCACCCCGGAACCACGCTGACCATCGCCGGCGACGGCACCCAGCAGGACTGGCTGGTCGAGTGCGCCCGCAAGCATCGGGTGCTCAAGGCCACCCGGTTCGTCGGGCGTCTGGATCATGACGAACTGCTGCACCAGCTCCATGCGGCCGACGCCGCGGTGTTGCCCAGCCATTACGAGCCGTTCGGCCTGGCCGCCCTGGAGGCCGCTGCCGCCGGCACTCCGCTGGTGGCAGCCAATGTCGGCGGGCTGGGCGAGGCCGTGATCGACGGCGAGACCGGAGTGTCGTTCCCGCCGCGCGACGTACCGGCCCTGGCCGCCGCGGTGTGCCGGGTGCTCGACGACCCGGCCGCCGCCCAGCAGCGCGCCGTGGCCGCCCGCGACCGACTGTCCGCCGACTTCGACTGGCACACCGTGGCCGACGAGACTGCGCAGGTGTACCTGGCGGCCAAACGCCGGCTGCGCGACCCGCAGCCGCGCCGTCCGATCATCGAGCACGCGCTGCCTGACCGGTAGAGGCGATGAAGAGCCGCGCCGCGATCCTGCGCCGCTTTGGCGGCCCCTGGTCGATCGAGGAGTTCGAGCTCGACCCGCCGCGCGCCGGCGAGGTTCTTCTCGCCATGGCCGCAGCGGGCCTGTGCCATTCCGACGAGCACATCCGGCTGGGCCACTTGGCCGCGCCGGGCGCCGAAGCTCCCCCGGCCCCCACGATCGGCGGGCATGAGGGCTCCGGGGTGGTCGTGCAGGTCGGCGACGACGTCACCGACCTGGCGCCCGGCGACCACGTGGTGACGTCTTTCGTCGCGGTATGCGGCCGATGTCGTTGGTGCGCTTCGGGTATGGAGTACATCTGTGACGCCGGCGCGGGGACCATGCTGCCCGGAATGCCCACCGACGGCACCTTCCGCCACCATGATCGCGACGGCCGGGATCTGGCGCACGTGTCGAAGATCGGTGCGTTCGCCGAGCACACCGTGGTCGCGGCGGCCTCGCTGGTCAAGGTCTCCCCGGAGCTGCCGCTGCTGCCCGCCGCCCTGTTGGCGTGCGCGGTGCCGACCGGATACGGCTCGGCGGTGTACCGCGCCGGGGTGCGCGGTGGCGACACCGTGGTGGTGATCGGGGTGGGCGGCATCGGGACGGCCGCCGTGCAGGGCGCCCGACTCCGCGGGGCCGCCCGGATCGTCGCGGTGGATCCCGTTGCGTTCAAACGGGAATCGGCGTCGACGTTCGGTGCCACCCACACTGCTTCCAGCGCCGCCGAGGCGCTCGGGCTCATCACCGAACTGACGCGCGGGGTGATGGCCGACGCCGTCGTGGTCTCCCCTGCGGTGATCACCGACGGCGACGTCGAGGACGCGTTGCGCCTGACCCGCAAGGGTGGGACCTGTGTGCTGACCGCGATGTCGGTGCAGGGAACCCGGACCGGCCTGGACCCTCAGGACCTGGCGTTGATGAACAAGAACCTGTGCGGCACGGTGTTCGGGTCGTGCAACCCGCGCACCGACATCGGCCTGCTGGCCGGTCTCTACGACGCGGGCCGTCTGCGGCTCGAGGAGATGATCACGCGGCGCTACCGGCTCGACGACATCAACGAGGCGTATGAAGACCTCGCCCGCGGCGAATTGGTCAGGGGCGTGATCGATTTCGGGCTGTGACGCGGTTCAATCCGTCGAGTTCAGTCCCTCGAGTCCGCCCGTGTCACGCCAGGCCGCCAGGATATCGCCGTATTCGGTGGGAGCGCCGAAGAAGAAGCTGTCCTGGCGCAGTCTGGCGTTGGCCTGTCCTTCCCGGTTGTAGTAGCCGGGGGTACACGACTCGCGACGCCCGGCGATCACATCGGAGCGCGCCACCACGGCATCGACCCATTGCTGCTCGGCGTCCGCGGTGGCCTCCAGCGCGGTGACGTCGCGTTGCAGCGCCTGGGCGATCACCCAGGCCACGTGGCGGGATTGGGTGTCGATCAGGTACGGAAAGTTCACAGTGAACCCGGACTGGGCGATGCTCTCGATGAAGCAGTTCGGGAAACCGTGGACGTGCAGTCCGTGGAAGGTGCGCACCCCGTCGGCCCATTTCTCGGTCAGCGTCACGCGATCGCGGCCGATGACCTCGAACCCGGTGCGCCGGCCGTAGTCGGTGCCCACCTCGAAGCCGGTGGCGAAGATCAGGCAGTCCAACCGGTATTCGACTCCGGCCACCACGACGCCGTCCGCTGTGATCTGCTCGGCGCCAAGGCCTTTGGTGTCGACCAGGGTGACGTCTTCGCGGTTGAAGACCTGCAGGTACTCGTCGTGGAAGCACGGCCGCTTGCAGTAGTACCCGTACCACGGCTTGAGCGCCTCAGCCGTCGCAGCATCGGTGACGGTCGCGTCGACCCGTGCGCGGATCTCCTCCATCTTGGCGAAGTCGGCCATCTCGGCGGCTTTCGGGCCGCCCTCGTCGACGATCGGCATCTTCTTGGTGAGGCTGGTCCAGGCATCGTCGACCAGGTCCTCGTCGGCGCTGCCGCCGGCGGTGAGGATCTGGAAGTTCTCCATGCGGCGCTGCTGCCAGCCCGGCTCCAGCCCCGCCGCCCACGCCGCGTCGGTGGGCCGGTTGCCCCGCACGTCCACCGTCGACGGGGTGCGCTGAAAGACGTACAGGTGCCCGGCCGCACCGGCCAGCCGCGGCACGCACTGGATGGCGGTGGCGCCGGTTCCGACGATGCCGACCCGCTTGTCGGCGAGGTGTTCCAGATTCGCGCCGGTGTAGCCGTAGTCCCATCGGCTGGTGTGGAAGGTGCGGCCGGCGAAATCGTCGATGCCGGGAATGCCCGGGAGTTTCGGCTTCTGCAGATAGCCGTTGGCCATCGACACGAATCGGGCCCGAATCGCATCACCGCGGTCGGTCGCGATCACCCAGCGCGATATATCCGGGTCCCAACGGATTTCGCGGACCTCGGTCTGCAGGCAGGCGTTGCGGTACAGATCGTAGTGGCGGGCGATCGCCTTGCAGTGCTCGAAGATCTCCGGGCCCTTGGCGTACTTCTCGGTGGGGACGTAACCGAGTTCCTCCAGCAGTGGCATGTAGACGTAGGACTCCACGTCGCACGCGATGCCGGGATACCGGTTCCAGTACCAGGTGCCGCCGACGTCGGCGGCCTTGTCGATCAGCCGGATGTCGCCGACGCCGAGTTCGCGCAGCCGTGCTCCGGTCAGCAGCCCGCCGAACCCGGCGCCGACGATCGCGACATCGACGTCGTCGGACAGTGGTTCGCGGTCAAACCCCGGCTGGGCCCACGGGTCGTCGGCGAACCGGGCGAATCGGCCCGCCACCTCGACGTACTGATCGATCCCGTCGTCACGAAGCCGCCGTTGGCGTTCCCGGGTGTACTTGTCCCGCAGGGCGTTCGGATCAAAACCCAGGCCCTGAAACTCGTGGCCGCCGGTCACGTTCGAGGGCCTTTCGCGTTCGTGGCGGCATCGATGCCGACGTCGACCCACTTGGCCAGCTCCCGCCGGGAGTGCACCTGCTCACCGTCGACATGCACCCAACCCCGCATGGTTCGCCCGCCCATCTCCATCGGTTCTGCTGCGTTGGTCGCCACCAGTTGTTCTGCACGCTCGGCTCCGACCCGAACCAGCAGCCCCCCGGCGGAACTCGCGGCCACAGAGATCCGACCGTCCACCAGAAACGCCAGCCCGCCGAACATCTTCTTCTCGAGCACCGGCGGACCGGCCGCGAACATCTCCCGTACCCGAGCCGCCAACTCCGCGTCGTAGGCCATTACAGCGTCTTCAGATACCGTAGCCGGTGGTCGATAACCCGTTGGGACACTTCGGCATCGGGTGCCATCAGCTCGAAGGCGTGCGGGCAGCCGGGGTACACGTGCGCCTCGACGGGCACACCCGCGGCGAGCAGCCGTCCGGCGTAGGCCACGTCCTCCTCGGCGAAGATGTCCAGCCCGCCGACGTCCAGATACGTCGGTGGCGAACCGGCCAGATCGGCCACTCGGGCCGGCGCCGCATAGCCGGTGGCCGGACGCCCGCCCAGCAGGGCCGCCCACCCGGTGGCGTTGTCGTCGTAGCTCCAGACCTGCAGCGGCGGCGGATCGGCAGGAGCCCGGCACGTCCGGTCGTCGAGCATCGGGTAGATCAGCAACTGCGCGGCGATCGCCGGCCCGCCGCGGTCGTGGGCCGCCAGTCCCAGCCCTGCGGCCAGTCCCCCGCCGGCGCTGTCGCCCATCACCGCCAGCCGCGCCGTGTCGACGCCCAACGAGGCGGCATGCTCGGCCAGCCAGCACAGCGCCGCGTAGCAGTCCTCCAGCGGTGTGGGATAGGGGAATTCCGGCGCGACCCGGTAATCCACCACCAGCATCGGCACCCCGCAGGCGGCGACGTAGCCGCGCACCGCCTGGTCATACAGCGGACCCATGTGTCCCCAGTCCAGGATCATGCCGCCGCCGTGCAGATACAGTACGGCGCTGCCGGGCTGAGCCCCACCGACTCGGCGGTACCAGCGCAACGCGATGGTGCCGCCGTCGTCGAGGGTCAGCGAGAACTCCTGTGCCTCAACGCCGGTGACCGGTGATCGCGCGGCCAGCACCTGGTTGAACATCCGGCCGGTGTTGGCGCGGCGGGTGGCGACGTCACCGACCGGCGGGGGCGGCGCGTCGTCGGCGCCGCTGCCGTCGCGCATCGCCAGCAGCGCCGCGAGCACCTGGGGATCGGGGGTACCCGCCATCAACGCTCCGTCCCGGAGGCGACTGCGGTCGCCACCACCTTGGTCTCCAGGTATTCCTCGAAGCCGGCCAGCCCCATCTCGCGGCCGACTCCGGACTGCTTGTAGCCGCCGAACGGCACATCGGCGCAGTACCACGTGCCGCCGTTGACGTTCACGGTTCCAGCCCGCAGCCGTGCGGCCACGCCGGCGGCGCGCTCTCCGTCGGCACCGAACACCGTGCCGGACAGGCCATACGGCGAATCATTGGCGATGCGCACCGCGTCGTCGTCGCCGTCGTGGGCCAGCACCACCAGCACCGGGCCGAAGATCTCTTCGCGCGCTGCCCGGGCGTCGTTGGTCAGCCCGGCGATCGCGGTCGGCTCGATGTAGAAACCCCGGTGCGCCCAGCCCGGCCGGCCGCCGCCGCAACCGAACTCACCGCCTTGCGCCACCGCCAGATCCAGATACGACTGCACCCGATCGCGTTGCCGTGCCGAAATCAACGGCCCACAAAGGGTTTTCGGATCGCTGGGGTCTCCGAACGGGATCGCCGACATGGCGGCCACCACCGCATCGACAGCGTCGCCGTAGCGGCGGCGCGGCACCACCAGCCGGGTGGTCAGCGCGCAGCCCTGCCCGGCGTGCGTCGTCACGGTGCGGGCCGCCGCCGCGCACGCCGCCCCCAGGTCGGCGTCGTCGAGCACCAGGAACGCCGATTTGCCGCCGAGTTCGAGGAACACCTTCTTGATGGTCGCCGCGGCGGCGGTCATCACCGCGCGGCCGGTAACGGTCGATCCGGTGAACGACACCGCATCCACCCGCGGATCCTCGGCCAACAACGCGCCGATACGGTGATCGGACGCAGTGACGATGTTGACCACGCCCGGCGGAAAGTCGGTCTTCTCGGCGATGATGCGGCCGACTTCTGCTGCGCACCAGGGGGTGTCGGGTGCCGGTTTGAGCACCACGGTGTTGCCGGCGGCCAGCGCCGGCCCGAGCTTGGCGAAGGTGGTCTGATGCGGAAAGTTCCACGGCGTGATCGCCCCGACCACCCCGAAGGGCTCCCGCACCACGGTGCGCCGGGTGGCGATGCCCAGCGGCGCCGCCTCCCCCAGATCGGCCGTCCACGGGTAACGCTCGGCGGTGTCGGCGGGGAATGCCAGATCGTCCACCGGTGTCTGCAACTGCCCGCCGTACGTCAGCATCCGCGGCGCACCGGCCTCGGCGATGACGATCTCACGCAGCGTCTCGATCTCGTCGCCCAGCTCGTCGCGCAGCTGGCGCAGGCAGTGCACCCGCAGCGCGGTGTCGCGGCCCCAGTCCGAGGTGTCGAACGCCATCCGGGCGGCGGCGATGGCCCGGTCGAGATCGTCGGGGTCGCCGTCGGCGGCTGCGCCGATCGGTTCTTCGGTCGCCGGGTTGATCGTCGGAAACACCCCGCGCCCACCGGGGACCAGCGCGCCGTCGATCAGCAGCTGGGTCCGCACGCTCCCTAGGCTAACCCCATGGCACTACTGAGCGCGCTGCGCCTGAATATGACCGATGTCCCCGGTGCCGCAAACGGCGATCGGTACCGCGCGGCGTTGGAGATGGCGTCCTACGCCGACGCCAACGGGATCACCGCGGTCGGTTGCGAAGAACATCATCTGACGGCCACCGGTTGGCTGCCCTCCCCGCTGGTACTCGCCGCCGCGGTCGCAGCCCGTACCAGCACCATCCGCATCAGCATCGGTGCACTGCTGGTGCCGCTGTATGACCCGGTGCGCCTCGCCGAGGACATCGCGGTGCTCGATCACCTCTCGGCTGGGCGAGTCAGTTATGTGACCGGAATCGGTTACCGCCCAGCCGAATACCATGCCGTCGACAAAGATTTCCGCCGGCGGGGCCGGCTGATGGACGAGTGCCTGGACGTGCTGCTGAAAGCCTGGGGCGACGAGCCGTTCGACTATCGCGGCAGGCTGATCGACGTCACACCCAAGCCGCACACCAAGCCGCATCCGGTGTTGTTCATCGGCGGCATGAGCGCCGCGGCGGCCCGCCGAGCGGCCCGGTTCGGGCTGCCCTTCTCACCGCCCATGCCGATGCCCGACATCGAGGCCGTGTACCGGGACGAGCTGGTACGCCACGGCAAGCAGGGTTTCGTATTCAGCCCAGAAAACGGCAGCACGGTCACGCATCTGACCACCGATCCGGAGCGGGCCTGGGCGCACTGCGGTCAGCACTTCCTGCACGAGGCGACCGAATACAGCTCCTGGGCGGTGGCCGATGTGCCGCGGCCCAACGAGAGCCCGGCCACCACGGTTGGTGAATTGCGTGCGGCCGGCAACGTCGAGGTGCTCACCCCGCAAGAGCTCGTCGCGCAGTGCCGCGCCGGCCGTACCGGGGTGACCCTGCACCCGCTGATCGGCGGGCTGCCGCTGGACGAGGGTTGGGAGAGCCTGCGGCTGCTGGTCGACCAGGTGCTGCCGGCGCTGCAGCCGTAACGGTGAACGCCGCAGCAGGCGTCACGACCCGATTCGCGTCGCTTTCAGCGGATCGTTGGGGCGCACGCCGCGATAGATGCCACGCCGGACGATCCAGGGAAACAGCACCCGCTCGACCGACCAGGCCGGGAAGCGGAATGCGTGCCCGGACGGCGCGAACACCTCCAGGCCATCGGGCCGGGGCCCGAGCACCGAACCCCAGCGCCTGGCGGGCGGTCGGTAGTGGCGTAGCGGCCGGCCGGCGAAGACGGCAAGCACATTGTGGGCCAGCAGCCCGTCGGCCCGATTGCGGGCCGAGCTGCGCAGCGGATCGGTCGCCGCCACGTCACCGATCGCGAACACCCGGGGATGACCGGGCACGCGCAGGTCGGGCAGCACCCGAACGAAGCCGTCGTCGTCGAGCAGCTCTGCTGGCAACCAGTCGGTGTTCGGCCGCGCCTTGCCAATCGCCCACAACACCGCGTCAGCCGATGCCGGGTCTTGTCCGGTGCTCCAACGAACCGGGTCGTCGGTGATGCGATCGCATCCGAACCCGTCGGGCACCAGCGCACGGTGTTCGGCGTGCAGCACCACACCGGCGTCGGTCAGCCGCCGCTGCACGGTGTTCCATACCCGGGGATGGTGGTCACGCAGCGGGCGCGTTCCCGGGAAGTAGAGCTCGACCCGCTTGCCAGGCCAGGTGCGGGCGACGTTGGCGGCGCTGTTGACCGCCGCGGCGCCACCGCCCACGATCATCACCGATTGCGCGCCGGCCAGCCGGTCGTGTGCGGTGGTGAGCTCCGCGGCGACGTCGCCGGCCGACTGCGTGGTGGGCCGGCGCCAGAAGCCGTTGCTGACCCCGGTCGCGATGATCAGGGCGTCATAGGGCTCCTCGCGGGTGGAGCCGTCGGCACACGCCACGGTCACCGCTGCGGCGTCCAGATCCACGCCGCACACCGCGCCGTGCACGGTGCGCACCGCATCCAGAGCGGGCAACCGGTCGAACGGCAGCCAGTACTCGCGCGCCCAATCGCGTGGACGGGACAACCGCAGGCCGAGCTCTTGGCCGCTCACCAGGGCCGGCTTCACCGAAATACCTACCACGTCAGCGTGTTTGGCCAGCCGGATCGCGGTGAGCACACCGCTGTCGCCCAGCCCGGCGATGACGACCCTCGGTCGCGTCACGACACGACTCAGTTCTGCGCGGCCTTCTTGCGTTCGATGTCGGCCAGCGCGGCAGCCAACTCGGCGCGCTCGGCGGCCGAGGTCTCCCAGGCCAGCTTGCGGTTCTTGACCACCTTGGCCGGCGCACCCACCGCGATCGAGTAGTCCGGGATGACGCCCTTGACGACCGCGTGCGCGCCCAGCACGCAGCCACGGCCGACGCTGGTCTCACGCAGGATCGTGACCTTGGCCGCGATCCAGGTGTCCGGCCCGATCCGGACCGGGCTCTTGATGATGCCCTGGTCCTTGATCGGCAGATCGATGTTGTCCATCTTGTGGTCGAAGTCGCAGACGTAGCACCAGTCGGCCATCAGCACCGAGTCGCCCAACTCGATGTCGAGATAGGTGTTGATGACGTTGTCGCGGCCGAGCACCACCTTGTCGCCGAATCGCAGCGACCCCTCGTGGGCCCGGATGGTGTTCTTGTCGCCGATGTGCACCCACCGGCCGATCTCCATCCGGGACAGCTCCGGGGTTGCCTGGATCTCCACGCCCTTGCCCAGAAAGACCATGCCGCGAGTGATGATGTGCGGGTTGGCCAGCTTGAACTTCAGCAACCGCCAGTACCGGACCAGGTACCACGGGGTGTAGGCGCGGTTGGCCAACACCCAGCGCAGCGAGGCGACCGTGAGGAACTTGGCCTGCCGCGGGTCCCGCAGCCGTGAACCCCGCCAGCGTTTGTGGATCGGCGCACCCCACATGGTCGTCATGGCCGGAAAGCCTACGCGAGCGGGTTTGTGCCACGCGCTACCCTCACCTGGACTCGTTCACCCGCTCAGCGACGGATTGGGGATTGCCACTGTGTTGCGGCGACGTGGTGCCCTGGCCGGAATCGCGGTCCTGGCGGTGGCGGGGACGCTGAGCGGATGCGCCAACACCGATTCGTGGGTCCAGGCTGCTCCCGCGCCGGGTTGGCCCGCCCAGTACGCCGACGCCGCCAACAGCAGCCACACCGACACCGCCGGCGCCGGCGACCTGCAGTTGGACTGGACCCGCTCGGTCAAGGGTGAGCTGGGTGCCGGACCAGCACTGGGCGCGACGGGCTGGCTGATGCTCAACGCCCAGACCGACGCGGGCTGCTCGCTGATGCAGTGGGAGAACGCCGATCACGGCAGGCAGCGCTGGTGCACTCGGCTGCTGCAGGGCGGCGGGTTCTTCGGCCCGCTGATCGACGGCTTCGACAACGTCTACGTGGGCCAGCCGGGTGCCATGCTGTCGTTTCCGCCCACCCAGTGGATTCGCTGGCGTGCTCCGGTGATCGGGATGCCGTCGACCCCGCGGATCCTCGGTGACGGCCTGCTGCTGGTGGTGACACACCTGGGTCAGGTGCTGATCTTCGACACGCACGCCGGTACCGTCGTCGGCACCCCGCTGGACCTGGTGGACGATGTGGACCCGACGGACTTCCGACGCGGCCTGGCCGACTGCCCCGCCGCTCGCCCGGACTGCCCGGTGGCCGCCGCGCCCTCCTTCTCACCGGCGAGCAACACGGTGGTGGTCGGTCTGTGGCAGCCCGGCGCCAAGGAATCGGTACTGGTCGGGCTCAAGTACCACCCGGGCGGCACGTCGCTGCTCACCCAGGAATGGACCAGCGACGCCGTCGTCGACGGAGTGCTGTCGAGCCCGGTGCTCTCGGCCGACGGATCCACCGTCTACGTCAACGGCCGCGACCAACGACTGTGGGCGATCGACGCCGGCGACGGCAAGGCGAAATGGTCGGTGCCGCTGAAGTTCCTGGCGCAGACCCCACCGGCGGTGACGCCCGAGGGGTTGATCGTCTCCGGCGGCGGCCCGGACACCGAGCTGGTCGCGTTTGCCGACCAGGGTGAGCACGCCGAGGAGGTGTGGCGCCGCGAGGACACCGCTCCGCTGTCGTCGTCGAGCATCGCCGGAAAGGTCGCCTACACGGTGGTCGCCGGCACCAGCCTGGGGCCGGCGGGCCTGTCGCTGCTGGTGTTCGACCCGGCCGACGGGCACACCGTCAACAGCTATCCGCTTCCCGAGGCGCGGGGATTTCCACTCGGGGTCGCCGTGGGCAAGGACCGGCGGGTGGTGGCCACCACCAGCGCCGGCCAGGTCTTCAGCTTCGCGCCGGCTTAGACGTTCAGCGCCGGGATAGCCGTGCGCGGCACCTTCACCGTGGTGGCACCCGAGCTCATCGGCAGCAGTTCGCCGGGCGCGAAGTAGAAGATCACGTCCTCGTTGGTGATCGCGAAGTTCTCATAGTGCGCCGGGTCCATGCCCGAGCCCGACGAGATCAGGATCGCCGGGACACCGGTCTGGCGTTCGAGGTCGCGCTGCACCACCGGAAAGATCGCTTCCAGCGGCTTGCTGCCGGAGGCGAACAGCGTCTCGAAGGTGATCGGCTTGCGGGTCGCCAGGTCGTAGTTGAAGGCCTTGAACCAGGTGGACGGCTGCGGGCCGCCGAGGTCCTGGAAGATCTTGAGTACGACGCTCTGGGTGCCTTTGGAGCCCTGGCCGGACCGGTGCTGCTCAGACGTCGCGTCCATCTCATAGGGCATGTCGCGCGAGCCGGGCGACTTGGCCACCGTCAGAAAACCGTCACGGTTCTGGACGAGGTAGTCGGTAAGCGTCTGCTGGTCGGGGTAGTCGACCGGGAACTTCATGTCCAATGTGTAGTTGGCGGTCGAGGAGTGCACGTGGCACTGCCCGGACTCCAGCGACCCGCCCAGTTCGGCGCAGGGCGAGGTCGCCTGCGCCGTGGGGACGCCCGCCATACCCAGCCAGCCACCCACTGCCCCGCCCGCCATCAGGGCGGCCACCAGAATGCGCATTGTCGGTTTGTCTCGCTTTGTCTCAACCTGCCCCAGAACACAGGAAATGGCCCGAAGCCGACAGCCTACCGGGCCACTCAGCGCGACGGACGGCAGACGAAAGCAATCGCTTTGGCCGCCGCCCCGGCGCCGATCCGGGTGATCACCACCGACAGCGCGACCCGCCCGCGCAGCCGCAGCCGGCGGCGCAGCGCGTCGGGGTCGGCTTGGACCTCACGCACGCCGCGGACCAGGATCTCCAGCGATCCGCAGTCCAGTGCCGCCAGCGCCTGACGCAGCCTTTTCTCGCTGTAGGGCAGCGATTCGAGAACCTCGAATCCGCGCACCCCGTCCGGCAGCTCGTCACCGGACAGGTAGGCGATGTCGGGGTCGAGCTGCCACAGCCGGTGCCGGGCGCCGTACTGGCGGACCAGCCCGGCGCGCACCACCGCGCCGTCCGGGTCGACCAGCCAGCGCCCGGCGGGCCGCGCGTCGATGTCGTCGGGTTCGGCGTCGGTGATCTGCTCGCCGCGGTCGAGGATCACCGCCCGGCGGCGCACCCCCGCCTCACTCAGACCGGGTGACCACAGGCAGGCTTCCCGCACCGAGGAACGCCACGAGGTGACCTCGATCTCGCCGGTGAAACCGAGCAGCGCGATCTTGTCGAAATCGATTCCGGGAGCGGCCTTCACAACCAGATCGCGTCCCGCGTAGGTGTCCAGCAGCCGGTCGAGGGCAGGCTGGTAGTCGGCCGGGTCGAAGCGCCGCCGCCCGCCGCTTCGCCGTGCCGGGTCGGCCAGCACGACGGTGTCTCGGGTGACCGGAGCCAGTGCGTCGGCCCGCAGCAAGGGGACCCCGGGCAGGTTGTGCTGTGCCATCGCCAGCCGGATCGGGTCGATGTCACTGCCGATCAGCCCGGTCGCCGCGCCCCGCAGCGCCGCCAGCTCGGTGCCGATCGAGCAGGTCACGTCATGCACGACGCGCCCGGCCAGGCGCGCCGCACGGTGAACGGCCACCGCGGCCGCGCTGGCCTGTTGCAGTGCCTCGTCGGTGAACAGCCAGTCGCCGGTGTCCGGCAGCTTGGCGGCCGCGCGGCGACGCAGCAGGGTGGTCTCGACCAGCGCCGGGGTGCGGTCGCCGAACCGGGCACGCACGCCTGCGATATCGGTGACCTTGGTGGCCTCGGTCAACGCCAGGCCGGCCACCTCCCGCAGCGCGTCCTCGCCGGCCGCCGAACGCAGGTAGCTGACCTGGTCGAGGGTTAGGACGGCTTTACCCCGGTGACCATCACGTTGTAGAACCAGCCCTTGGGAACCACGCGGCGCCACACGTTGGCGTCCAGCCAGCTCAGCGTCGTCCAGCTGCCGAAGGCGAACCGCGCCCAGCCCCAGCCGAGCTTGCCCGGCGGCACCGTCGACTCAAAGGTCCGCACCGGCCAGCCCAGCATGGCCGCGGTGAACTCCTCGCTGGCGGTGCGCACCTCGACCGCGCCGGCGTTGGCGGCCATGCGCTCCAGGTCGGCGGGCTCGAAGGTGTGCAGGTCCACGATCCATTCCAGCGCCGCGGCGCGGGAGTTCTCGTCGAGCTCTTCCTGCGGCCGGCGCCAAGAGCCCATGCCGGGCAGCTTCATCGCGGCGACGGTGGTCTTCCAGGTCAGGTCGGCCAGCCGACGGGCGTAGAAGTTGCCGACGGTGGTGGGCTCGCCGGCGAACACGAACCGCCCGCCCGGCTTGAGCACCCGGATCACCTCGCGCAGCGACAGTTCGACGTCGGGGATGTGGTGCAGCACCGCGTGGCCGACCACCAGGTCGAAGGTGTTGTCCTCATACGGGATGCCCTCGGCGTCGGCGACCCGGCCGTCGACGTCGAGACCCAGGGCCTGACCGTTGCGGGTGGCGACCTTGACCATCCCCGGCGAGAGGTCGGTGACCGAGCCGCGCGCCGCCACCCCGGACTGCATCAGGTTGAGCAGGAAGAAGCCGGTGCCGCAGCCCAGCTCCAAGGCCCGGTCGTAGAGCGGGGCCGCGCCGGTGCGCTCGGCCGCGGGCACGATCACGTCGAAGCGGCCCCGGGCGTAGTCGATACACCGCTCGTCGTAGGAGATCGACCACTTCTCGTCGTACTGCTCGGCCTCCCAGTCGTGGTAGAGCACCTGAGCGAGCTTGCTGTCGTGCCGCGCGGCCTCCACCTGCTCAGCGGTGGCGTGCGGGTTCGGCGTCGGGTCCGTGCTCGTCATAGTGAGCCAGCCTAAGCGGTGACTGCAAGAACGACGAAGTCGGGCGATGGGGTCGAGCCGTCACGCCGCAGCGAGGGTGTCGATCAGCGACTGGGGGAATGCCTCGAAAGCATTGAGCACGTCGGTGAAGCCGGTCTGCATCGCAGCGGTGATGGCCGCGGAGTCACCGCCCTGGAGGGCCTCCCAGATGTGCCAGGCGGCCACCTGCGGCGCGACGATCACGTTGCGGAAGTCGACGAAC
This sequence comes from Mycobacterium zoologicum, assembly GCF_020181635.2. NCBI lineage: Bacteria > Bacillati > Actinomycetota > Actinomycetes > Mycobacteriales > Mycobacteriaceae > Mycobacterium > Mycobacterium zoologicum. Next base: position 47,312 of record NZ_JAYJJS010000025.1, read on the forward strand.
AATCCGGTGAACAGGTCCGGGGTCGCCGATACCGGTGTCCCGTCCCAGCTGACCAGCGTCCAGCCGTCGGTGGGGTTGCCTTCGAGTATGGCCTGGCCCCCATTGGGGGGCGGGCCACCGTTCGCCAGCACCGACTCGATGATCGGCCACACATCGGGGTTCTTGACGTTCATCAGGGTCCAGATGGCGATGTCGCCGCCGCTGGCATACGCCACATCGGTCATCGGGCCGTTGCCGTCGATCGTGTTGTTGTAGATCGTGTTGATGGCGCTGTCGACCTGGTCGTCGAAGACCACCCCGTTGTAATTGGTGCCGGACTCGGGCACCAGGACGCCGCCGAGGATCCAGGAAGCCATCGGCAGGAAGAAGGCGGCTTCGGTGAGCACGTCGCGGGGGTGGCCTTCGAAGAGGCCGGCAGGGATCTCGTTGAGATCCGACAGCACCGTCACGCCCGGCATCCCCGGCAGAGCTGCCAGGGCGTCGGCGGTCTGCTGGGTCCGGATGAGATCCGACGCGTAGATCCCGGCGATGCCTCCCGGGAACTCCTGCTGAATGGACTGGGCCACGTCGGCGGCCTGCTGTTGACCCAGCGCGGTGAGCGGAGCACCGGGTGGCACCGTGCCGAGGATGCTGTTGACGTCGTCGGTCGACTGCCCGTGCCGCACCAGGTCCAAGGTGATGTCGGCGGCGGTGAGTTGGACGGCGAAGAACCCGGCGGCGGATGCGGACGCCGGCACCGGTGTGGCGGTGACGATTCCGGTTCCCGCCAACGTGATACCGGCGGCAATCCACGCTCGGGTGACGACTCGCTGCATGTCTATCCCCCAGACAGGATGCGATGTGATCGACTTCACATCTTAGTTACGGGTTGGAGAGCTGAGCAATACCCGGCCTTCAGCGAAACCAAACACACCTGTCAGAAAATGCGCCGGCCGGGCGTGGCGGTCAGTCGCCACGCCCGGCCGGGCACATGCCATCTCTCAGGCGGTCAGGGACGCGAGCAGGTCGCCGGCCGCCTCGGCGCTGCCACCGGCAGCCGAGGTGAGGGTGTCGATCACGGCCTGCGGGAACGCCGAGATCGCCGAGAACACGTCGGTGAAGCCGGTCTGCAGTGCCGCCATGATCTCGGTCGGGTCCCCACCCTGCAGGGCTTCGGTGATGTGCCAGCCGGCCATCTGCGGCGCGACCATCAAGTCACGGACGTCGACGAACAGTCCGGTGAGCAGGCCGGGGTTCTCTGCCACGTCCTGCCCGTTCCAGCTGACCAGGGTCCAGCCGTCGGTCGGGTTGCCCTCGATCACGACCTGGCCGGTATTGGGCAACAGGCCCTGTTGCAGGGACTGGAAAAAGAGCTCGAAGTCGGGGTTCTTGACGTTCATCATCACCCAGGTGGAGATGGACGCCGCGTGCGAGAACGCCACACTGTCGAAGGTTCCGTCGGCGCCGGCGGCGCCCTGGTTGTAGATGGTGTCGATGGCGTCGGTGAACCGGTCGTTGAACGCCATGCCGTTCGGGTCGATGGTCGAGCCCAGCTGCGGCACCCAGTACTGGCCGAACATCCAGGCCAGCGGTGCCACCATGTACAGCAGCCCCTCGGCCTGACTGGTCATCGTCTGGCCCTCGAGGAAGCCGGCGTTGAGCTCGTTGAGCCCGGCCAGCACCGTCGGGTGCAGGTCCGAGCCCGCCGCGGTCAGCCAGCCGTCAGCGGTCTCCTGGGTGCGAATGAACTGCGAGGCGTAGATGCCGGCATAGGAGTCCGGGTCGGCGAGCTTGCCGGCGAGGGCCGCTGCCTGAGTCTCGCCCAGATCGGTGATCGGCGCGCCTGGGGGCACCGTCCCCAGCACCCCGCTCACATTGTCTTCGGACTGGGCGTGGCGCACCAGGTCGAGCACCATGTCGGCGGCGGTCAGCTCGATGCCGGGCAAGGTGACCGCGGCCAGCTGTCCGGCCGCCGGGGCCACCGGGGCGGCGATGAGGCCGGCGCCGACGAGGGCTACTCCGGCGGTGATCCACGGGCGGGTGTGGTTCATGATGATCTCCTTCGGCAAAGTCTCTGGTTCCAGTTACGCTACGACCCGTAGCGCAAAGGTCTTTGCTGAAAATAACCTGATGTTTTCCCTATGTCAATCCTCAACTTGCCGTAGTTCAGACATAGCGTTCTAGCCGCTCAGCGCGCCCGTGATGGTGTCGATCACCGCCTGCGGGAACGTGACGAACGCCGTAACCACCTCGTCAAACCCCGTCTGCAGTGCCGCCGAGAGCTCCGCCGGGTCGCCGCCCTGCAATGCCTCCAGGATGTGCCAGCCGGCGATCTGCGGAGCCGTGTTCAAGTCCCGCCAGTCCACGAACAGACCGGTGAGCAGGTCCGGGGTGGCCGCCACGTCGTGGCCTTCCCAGCTGACCAGCGTCCAACCGTCGGTCGGGTTGCCCTCGATCACGACCTGACCGGTGTTGCCCAGCGGACTGTGGGTGTCGAGCAACGCATCGAGGACCAGTCCGAAGTCGGGGTTCTTGACGTTCATCAGCGTCCAGATCGCGATCGTCCCGGCGTGGGCGAACACCGCATCGCTTTGCGGGTTGTCCGGGTCGGAGACGGTGTTGTTGTAGACCGCCTCGATCGCGTGGGTGATACGGTCGTTGAACGCCACCCCGTTCGGGTCCGTCTCGGATCCCAGCATCGGAACCCAGTACTGCCCCATGACCCACATCAATGTCGGTAAGGCGTAAGCGATCTGACCGATCGCGTCGAGATCGTGCCCTTCGAACCAGCCGGCGTTGATCTCGTTGAACCCGGCCAGGTGCGTGACGTCCATGCCCAGCAGGTCGGCCAGTGGTTGCGCGGTGTCCTGCGCCCGGATCATCTCCGAGGCGTAGATCCCTGCTATCCCGTCCGGAAACGCGGACTTGATCAAGGGTGCGACGTCGGCGGCCTGCACGTGACCGAGGGCGGTCAGTTCGGCGCCCGGAGGAATGGTGCCCAGCACGCCCTCGGCGTTATCCACCGACTCGCCGTGTCGCACCATGTCGATGGTGATGTCCTGGGCCGCGAGCAGGAACTCGGCCACTGTCGCACCGGAGACCGGCGGCGTCGGTAGGGCCGCTAGGACACCGGCGCCGACCAACGCGACGGCAGCGGTACTACAGGTCCGGGTGACACGTCGTCGCATAGCCTCTTCCTCGCTCCCAGCACGGCGCGGGACTTCACCGCGTCACGCGACGTTAGCTGACAGGAGCGTGAAAATGGGCCGTTATCGCCCCAAGGAACTTCCGGCGTAGCGGACTAGTGTCCGGCGTCCGCGAACATCGCCTTCACCGCGGCCAGGGCGGCGGGCGAGGAATCGACGAACCGGCCGGCCCACGCGATCGCGGCGTCGTAGACCCCGTCGGGGGCCACCAACTCGTCGATCAGTCCCAGCGCCAATGCCTCTTCGGCGTCGAAGAAACGGCCGCTGTAGGCCAGTTCCTTGGCGCGGCTCACCCCGACGGTGCGGGCCATCCAGGCCAGCCCCGCGGCGTCGGGAACCTTGCCGGCGAGAATCTCGGTGGCCCCGAACTTGGCGTTGTCGCCGCTGATCCGCCAGTCCGCGGCCAGTGCCAGCGCCAGCCCACTGCCCAGCGCGTACCCGGTGACGGCGGCCACCGTCGGTTTGGCGATCGACGCCACGGCCCGTACGGCGTCGCGGCGAACCCGGGTGAAGACCTCGGCCTCCGCGGCGTTGAGGGTGCCCAGTTCCGGCGCGTCGTCGCCCGCGCAGAAGACCTCGTGGCCGCCGGACATCACCACGGCGACCACGTCGTCGCGGCCCGAGATCTCGGCGGCGGCCTCGGCGATCTCTCGATATACCTGCCGGGTCAACGCGTTGGCCGGCGGGCGCGACAACACCAGGGTGGCCACCCCGGGCAGCTGCTGCGACGGGCGGATCTCGACGAACTCCCTCATCGGGGCCACCGGTTGCCGCGCGCGGCGTTGTAGCGCTTGGAGTCGAAGAACTCGAACTCCCAGTTGTCGCCGTTGCGGGCCAGGGTCGGTTGGGTGACCACGATCTGGCGTTCGACGGCCAGGACATCCACCACGCTGCGGCCGGCCAGCGAATCCAGCTGGGTCCAGGTCGGCGGCAGCAGGAAGCTGCGCGCGGCCGAGAAGTCATCGATCGCGGATTCGGGGGTGCTCCAGCCGGCCCGGTCCGACTCGGTGTTCTCGCCGTCGGCGAGCTGGCCTGCCGGCATACCGGCGACGAAGAAGAAGGTGTCGTAGCGGCGGGTTCGTTCGGCTTCCGGGGTCACCCAGTTCGCCCAGGGCCGCAGCAGCTCGGCATGCAGCACCAGGTTCTCGGTGCGCAGGAAATCGGCGAACGCCAGATCCCCGGCGGCCAGTGCGCGTCGGGAGTCGGCGTACACCGATGCGTCGGCGACAACGCTGTGCGAATCATCGGCCGGGCCGGCGAACAGCACCCCGGACTCCTCGAACGTCTCGCGCACGGCCGCACACACCAGCGCCGCCGCCAGTTCGACGTCCACCCCGAAGCGCTGCGCCCACCAGGCCGGGTCCGGCCCCACCCAGGCGATGTCGGTGCTGCGGTCGCGGTCGTCGACCCCGCCGCCGGGAAACACCATCACCCCGGCGGCGAACTCCATCGCGGCATGCCGGCGCATCAAGAACACCTCAAGCGCGGTACGGCCGTCGCGGACCAGCATCACCGTCGCGGCGGGCCGGGTCGGCAGTGGCGGTGGATTGGTCATGCGCGCCTCCGATGAGCTGCTCTACCGCGGGTGCGGCGGGCGAAGTACCGACCGTCGATGACGTCCAATGAGATCGACTGGCCGAACGCCTCTGACAGATTCTCCGCCGTCATCACATCGCTGAGCAGGCCTGCGGCCACCGTGCGCCCCTCGGCCAGCAGCAGGCAGTGGCTGAACCCGATCGGGATCTCCTCGACGTGGTGGGTGACCAGCACGATCGCCGGCGCGTCGGGGTCGGCGGCCAGATCCGCCAGCCGGGCCACCAGTTCCTCACGCCCGCCGAGGTCGAGACCGGCCGCGGGTTCGTCGAGCAGCAGCAGCTCCGGGTCGGTCATCAACGCGCGGGCGATCAGCACCCGTTTGCGCTCACCCTCGGACAACGTGCCGTAGGTGCGATCGGCCAGGTGCTCGGCGCCCAGGCTCTCCAGCAGATCGACCGCTCGGTCGTGGTCCACGGCGTCATAACGCTCCCGCCACCGGCCCAACACCGCGTAACCCGCCGAGACCACCAGGTCGCGCACCACCTCACCATCCGGAATGCGCTGCGCCAAAGACGACGAGCTCAGGCCCACCCGGGCCCGCAGTTCGGTGGTGTCGACCCGCCCCAGCTGTTCGCCGAGCACGTAGGCCACCCCCGACGACGGATGTTCGGCGGCGGCGGCGATCCGCAGCAGCGAGGTCTTGCCGGCCCCGTTGGGCCCGATGATCACCCAGCGTTCGTCGAGCTCCACCGACCAGTCCAGCGGACCCACCAGGGTGCGCCCGCCACGGGACAGCGAAATGCCCTCGAAGTGGAGCAACAGGTCCTCGTCGGCCGCTGCTTGAGGGCCGGGGCGTCCGGATTCGGGCACCTGACCATGGTGCCGTACCGCGCCTGCGCGGCCTGTGACGGGGTCCCGGTTGCCGGTGGGGCCGGACGCTTGCTACCAGCCAGTAACATGTTGTAATTTCGGTCACAGTCAGCGCACATCGGTGCATGGGTGTTTTCTCAGGGGGGTTCGGTGTTTCGTCTGCACAGCATGCTCAGCCTCGGTCTCGTCGGGGCCGGGGTACTCGTTGCGCCCCCCGCGCCGCCGGTGCAGGACCACCAGATTCACGCCGTGCAACTGGCCGGTGCCGATTCCTCGTTGGGCGGCGGGACGGCGTTCGTGTTGGGTCCCAGCGGGATTCCCAATCCGACGCAGGCCTACGCCGATCAGATGGAGCGGCTCTACCTGGCGCCGCTCGGTTTCACCGGTACCACCCAGGTGCTGGACACACCCGAGGCGCTGTATCCGATCACCGGCGTCAAGAGCCTGCCGTTCGACACCTCCGTGGCCCAGGGACAGCAGATCCTGGAAAACGCGATCATGAATCAGATCGCTACCGGCAACGTCAGCGCGGACAACCCGGTGGTGGTGTTCGGTTGGTCGCAGAGCGCCGTCATCTCCGCGCAACTGATGCCGGTACTCGCCGCCAACGGCGTGCCCAGCGACTACGTCCACTTCGTGCTGGTGGGTGACGAGAGCATCCCCAACGGCGGCTCGCTGTCGATGTTCGACCTGCCGGCCGGCGCGCACCCGGCCGCGCCCGCCCTGGGGCTGACCTTCAGCGGCGCGCAGCCCAACGACCTCTACCCCACCACCGTCTACACCAACGAGTACGACGGCTTCGCGGACTTCCCGCGCTATCCGATCAACGAGTTGTCCACCCTGAACGCCCTGATGGGCATCATTTTTCAGCACCTGGGCTACGGCAGTCTGACGCCGGAACAGATCGCCGACGCGATTGCACTGCCGACATCGGCGGCCGACTCCCTGACGAGCTACTACGTGATTCCCGCCCAGTACCTGCCGCTGCTGGAGCCGCTGCTGCTGTTCGGGCACGGCGGGAAGGTCCTCTACGACCTGCTGGAACCCGACATGCGGGTGCTGGTGAATCTGGGCTACGGCAGCCTCACCGAGGGCTGGAACCAGGGGCCGGCCGACGTCCCCACATCGGTGGGGCTGTTCCCGAACATCGACCTGGGCCAACTGTTCACGGCACTGGTGACCGGAGCGCAGACCGGATTCACCAACGCGCTCAACGACTTAGCGGACCCGACCAGCGGGGCAACCGGTTTCTCCGATGCGCTCTCGCCGCTGGTGACGGCAGCAAACATGATGGGCTTCACCGACGCCACCAGCTTGGACCAACTGATGGCCAGCCCCTCTGACCTGTTGGACCTGGCGCAGAACGCACTGCGTCAGTTCGCCGGTTTCCCGATCTCGGACGTGACGTTTGCGTCGTCGCCGACCGACATCATCAACATGCTGACCGGCACCCTGGCGGCCGACTACGCGACGCTGCTGCCGATCGCCGACACCATCAACGCGCTGCTGACCAGTCTGCCCGCAGCCGGGATCGACTACCTGCTGGCCGAGTTCTCCGCCGGTGACCCGATCACCGGCATCGAGGGCGCGATCGGCGCACTGGCGGGCCTGGTTCCGTTCGCGTTCATGTACGGCACGATCGCGCCGGTCGCCGAGGCCATCGGCGGCACCCTGGTGAACCTGGTCGGCTTGTTCGACGTAGCCCCGTAGCTATTCCGGGGGGATCTCCACCCGGCGCAGCACGCCGTCATGGGCGTCGGCGGCCTCGATCTCAGCGCGGGTGACACCGAGCAGGAACAGCACGGTGTCCAGATACGGGTAGCTCAGTGACGCATCGGCCACCTCGCGCAGCGCGGGTTTGGCGTTGAACGCCACCCCGAGACCCGCCGCGGCGAGCATGTCGATGTCGTTCGCGCCGTCCCCCACGGCGACGGTCTGCTCCATCGGAACCCCGGCGCGACCGGCGAAGTCACGCAGGGCGACGGCCTTGCCGGCCCGGTCGACCACCGGCCCCCTCACCCGACCGGTGAGCTTTCCGTCGACGATCTCCAGCTCGTTGGCCGCCACGAAGTCCAGCTTCAGCTCCTCGGCCAGCGGCGCAATCACCTGGCGGAAACCCCCGGACACCACACCGCACTGGAATCCCAGCCGGCGCAGGGTGCGCAGCGTGGTGCGCGCTCCCGGAGTGAGCTCGATCTGTGCCGCCACCTCGTCGATGACGTCGGCGGACAGTCCGGCCAGGGTGGCCACCCGATGGTGCAGCGACTCGGCGAAGTCGAGTTCACCGCGCATGGCGGCCTCGGTGATGGCCGCGACCGCATCGCCGGCGCCCGCGCGGGCGGCGAGCATCTCGATGACCTCACCCTGGATCAGAGTGGAGTCGACGTCGAAGACGATCAGCCGCTTGGTGCGCCGCGACAGGTTGGCGTCCTGGAACGCCACGTCGACGTGCTGCTGCGCGGCGACCCTGCTCAGCGCGGACTGCAACTCCCCCGCAGCGCCGGCGGGCACCGAGACCCGCAGCTCCAATCCGGTCACCGGGTAATCCGAGACGCCTCGGATCATGTCGATATTGGCGTCGATCTCGGCGATCTCGTGGGCCAGCGCTCCCAGCGCGGTGGCCGCCACCGGTCGGCCCAGCACCACGATGCGGTGCGTGGACGGCACGGCGATGATCGGCGCGTCGTCGCTGCGTTGGATGGTGACGTCAAGTCCCACACCTTGAATGGCCGCGGTCACCTCGTCGGCGAGCGCCGCCGAGTCTGCCACCGATTCCGGCACCGACACCAGCACGCCCAGCGTCAGCCTGCCGCGGACCACGACCTGTTCCACGTTGAGCAGTTCAACCTGGTGGCGTGAGAGAACCTCGAACAATACCGAGGTCACGCCCGGCTGATCCACGCCGGTGACGGTGATCAGCACCGGCACCTTGGGCATGCTCACCCGCGGCGAGCGCCGACCCGGCGCCGCCTCACCCCCGACTGGCCCATCAGACCGGCGTGGCCTCGTACAGCTCGTCACCGGGGTGACGGCCGACGTGCGCCTCGGCACGCAGCCGATCGATCATGTGCGGGTAGTGCAGCTCGAAAGCGGGCCGCTCCGAACGGATCCGGGGCAGCTCGGTGAAGTTGTGCCGCGGCGGCGGGCAGCTGGTTGCCCACTCCAGCGAGTTGCCGTAGCCCCACGGGTCGTCGACCGTGACGACCTCGCCGTAGCGCCAGCTCTTGAACACGTTCCAGGTGAACACGATCATCGACGCGCCCAGGATGAAGGCACCGACGGTGGAGACGATGTTGAGTGGCTGGAAGCCATCGGTGTCGAGGTAGTCGGCGTAGCGGCGCGGCATACCCATGTTGCCCAGCCAGTGCTGGATCAGGAACGTGGTGTGGAACCCGATGAACGTCAACCAGAAGTGCAGCTTGCCCAACCGCTCGTCGAGCAGCCGTCCGGTCATCTTCGGGAACCAGAAGTAGATCCCGGCGAACGTCGCGAACACGATGGTGCCGAACAGCACGTAGTGGAAGTGGGCGATCAGGAAGTAGGTGTCGCTGACGTGGAAGTCCAGCGGCGGGCTGGCCAACATGACACCGGTCAGACCACCGGCCAGGAAGGTGACGATGAATCCGATGGAGAACAGCATCGGCGTCTCGAACGTCATCTGCCCACGCCACATGGTGCCGATCCAGTTGAAGAACTTCAGGCCGGTCGGGATGGCGATCATCAGCGTCAGCAGCGAGAAGAACGGCAGCAGCACCGCGCCGGTGGCGTACATGTGGTGCGCCCACACCGCGGTCGACAGACCGGCGATGCTCATGGTCGCGTACACCAGGGTGACGTAGCCGAAGATCGGCTTGCGGGCGAACACCGGGATCACTTCACTGACGATGCCGAAGAACGGCAGCGCGATGATGTAGACCTCGGGATGGCCGAAGAACCAGAACAGGTGTTGCCACAGCAGCACGCCACCGTTGGCCGAGTCGTAGACGTGTCCGCCCAGGTGGCGGTCGACGGCCAGACCGAACAGCGCGGCGGTCAGCAGCGGGAAGACGATCAGCACCATGATCGAGGTGACCAGGATGTTCCAGGTGAAGATGGGCATCCGGAACATGGTCATACCGGGGGCGCGCATACAGGCCACCGTGGTGATCATGTTGACGCCACCCAGGATGGTGCCCAGACCACCAACGGCCAGGCCCATGATCCACAGGTCGGCACCGGCGCCGGGTGAGTGCACCGCGTTGGACAGCGGGGTGTAGGCCGTCCAGCCGAAGTCGGCCGCGCCGCCGGGGGTGATGAAGCCGGCCAGCGCGATCGTCGCGCCGAAGACGAACAGCCAGAAGGAGAAGGCGTTCAGCCGCGGGAAGGCGACGTCCGGGGCGCCGATCTGCAGCGGCAGCACCAGGTTGGCGAAGCCGAACACGATCGGAGTGGCATAGAACAGCAGCATCACGGTGCCATGCATGGTGAACAGCTGATTGAACTGCTCGTTGGACAGGAACTGCAGGCCCGGAGCCGCCAGCTCGGTGCGCATCAGCAGCGCCAACAGGCCACCGATGAAGAAGAACACCATGCAGGCGACGCAGTACATGATGCCGATCAGCTTGTGATCGGTGGTCGTGATCATCTTGTACAGCAGGCTGCCCTTGGGGCCCATCGGCGCAGGGAACGGCCGACTGGCCTCGAGTTCTGCGCGCGGGGGTGCTTCGGCGGTCAAGATTCCTCCAAACATGGGCATCCCGGAAACTTGGTCGAATCCTAACCCCGCGCATCACCCCGCCGGTATAGGCCTCCTACAAACTGTCGTATTCGCCGTCTCTTCGTTTCCTTACAAAGGCCGCCCGCGACGCAGGTGTTACCGTCACCGCGTGACCAGGGCGGACCGGCGGGTGGTGTCGGCGACAGCACTGGCCGTGGCGTTGATCGCAGTCGCCGGTTGCACCGATGAGACCTCGCAGCCAGCGGCGACACCGACCAGCACCACCACCACGATGGTCGCCGGGGCCGGGGTCATCGGCAATGACCGGCGACCGGATGAATCGTGCGCCGCCGAGCCCGCCAGGCCGGACCCCGGACCGTCGAGCCGGTCGGTCCACAACTTCACCGACGTGCAGCCCTCAACCGTCGAGGTGCCCGAGGACGCGCAGCGCATCGTGGTGCTCTCCGGCGATCAGCTGGACGCGCTGTGCGCGCTGGGCCTGCAGTCGCGCGTTGTCGGCGCCGCACTGCCCGACGCTTCCGAGAGCCAGCCGTCATATCTGGGTGCGGTGGTGCACGGGCTGCCCGCCGTGGGCACCCGCAGCAACCCGGACCTGCAGGCCATCATCGAGCTGCACCCGGATCTGATCCTGGGCTCCCAAGGGCTCACCCCTGGCCATTCGGAGTTGGCGGCGATCGCCCCGACGGTGTTCACCGGGCCACCGGGCGGAGCGTGGGAGGACAACGTGCGTGCCGTCGGCGCGGCGACAGCCCGCACCGGCGCCGCCGACGACGTGCTTGCCAGGTTCGCCGAGAAGGCCGATGCCACCGGCGAGTCCAGTGACGCCACGCACTTCCAGGCGTCGGTGGTTCAGCTGACCGACGACGGCGTGCGTGTCTACGGGGCGGCGAATTTCGCCGCCAGCGTGCTCAAGGCCGTCGGTGTCGACCGGCCGGCGGCGCAGCGGTTCACCGACCAGCCTTACATCGAGATCCCGGCGGGCGAGTCCGCCCTGGCCGGTCGGGGCGACTTCTCGGCGGCCGACGGCGACATCCTCTACGTGTCGTTCGCCTCACCGGCGGCAAAGGCGCGGGCGGCCGCCGTGTTCGACAGCGTGGCCTGGCGGCGCCTGTCCGCCAACCGCGACAGCCGGGTGTTCGTGGTCAACAACGAGATATGGCAGACCGGGCAGGGCCCGATCGCCGCGACCGGCGTGGTCGAAGACCTGGTCTGGCTGAGCGCACCGATCAACTGAGCTCCTCACTCCCCCGCGGCGATCAACCGTTGAAGCTCCGCCGAGGCCTGCTGCTGCGCGGCGTCGGCCTCGTCCCGCAGCCGGCGCACCTCGGCGTCCAGACCGTTGACCCGATCCTGCAGGGTTTCCAGTTCGCCCACCTGCCGCGCCCGCAGCTGCCCCTCGGCGCCCTCGGTGCCCAGCACCCGCAGCTGCTCGGCGATGCGGCCCTGCGCGGCGTAAGCCTCGTCGCGCTGCTCTCGGGCCCTCTCGCGCTCCTGCTCCAGCCGGCGAGCCGTGTTCTGGTGCGCCAGCACCTGCCCGAGGGCCTTGAAGGTCGCCGCGTCCAGTGAGCGGTCCGCCAGCCACTCCTCGAGCTGGCCGGGTTCCAGTTCGTCGTAAGCGATTTCGGAGTAGACCGGCCAGGTCTCCAGGACCGTCGCCTCGGCTGTCTGATGACCCGGCACCGCAACACTGAACCGGTGCCAGACCCCGTCGTGACCGGCCTCGGTGGCGCCGTGCCGCGCTACGGCGGTGTGGCCCCGGGCCACCGGCAACTCGAAGACGACGTCGACCGGGCCGTCGTGATCGTTCTCCGCCCGCAGGGTGTGGCGCCGTTCGCAGCGCTGCTCCTCGATGACGGCGTCGGCGGCCAGCCGGATCCGGGTGGTGACGCTCTGGGTTGACGCGTAGCCCTCGCAGCGCACCGCGAGATCCTTGGCGAAGGCCAGCCGCACCTCGGCGCCGCGGGAGGTGAAGTCCAGCATGGCTTCTCCGGCATAGCCGCCCTGTTCGTAGACGACCACCGGGCCCTCTTCGAGCACCACGCCGGTATTGTTGGCGAACGCCAGCACGATGTCGGGCGCCGCTCCGCGATCCTCGCGCCACACCACTTCGCGGCGCACCGCGCCCACGGGCGACACCACCAGTGGGACCATGGCCGCCCCGCCCCGCTTCAGCGATACCGGACTGGCCAACCGATACTCGAAATACTCACCGCGGTCAGCGGTTTCGACGTCGGCGACGGACGCTTCGTACGCATCGACGCTGAACGCCGCACTGGCCGGCGCCGCCATGATCGCGTTGCCGAGCCGCCGCGGCGCCGCGACGCGCTCGCTCTCCTCCACGACCACGCGCTGCACCTGCCGGCTGTGGTAGAGGTCGATGTCGAACGAGATCGGTTGGCCGGTGGTCAATGTCACCTCGACGTCGGCGAGATCCTCATCGACCGGGTTGTGGATGATGCCCGTCGCGATCAGTGTCACCGCATCACCGTCGCGGATCGCCCGATACGACACCCGCCACATCGGCGCGGCGATGATGTAGGACACCCGCACGTCGTCGGCCGCGCCGCGGATCTGCACCGTGACATCGCAGTTGCGACCGGCAGTCGCGGCACGCGACCGGTCGATCAGGTAATCCAGGTCTTCCTGCGACGGGGTTTCCAGCACATCGAGGCGCCGGGCATCGACAAGGTCGACCAGCGCGACCGCGCCGGATTCCGCCCGCAGCACCAAGAGCCGGGCGCGCTCGCCCGAATCATCCACTCCGATCACCTCGCCCCGATGCACCTCGGTGGCGCCGTGCACCGCCACGGCGCGGCCGCGTAGCGCGTCGAACAGCCCGACGAGTGCCTCGCCGGAGTTCAGCAGCAGGTTGCGCTCGGCCAACTCGGTGCGTGGATCGGCCGGGGTGTCGAAGGAGACCGCACCCACCGATGCGGTTCCGCCGGCCGCCTCGACCGTCAACGACTTGAGCACGTCCTTCATATCGTCACGGCGGAACGTCAGGCCGAAGTCGCCGTCCACCGGCCCGCGGCGGCCCACGAAGGCGATGGCGTGCTTGTAGAGGACGAGACGATCGACTTTGGGGCTTTTGGTCATTTGGGCACGATAGCGTGCGGCACAGACAAGGTTTTGTCCTCGGCCACGCGCATTCGACGACATTCAAGCCTTTCCGACGGTGCGGAATGAAATTTTGCTGCACCGTGGAGGCTTTCATCCGGCCGACTTTTCCCATTGCCGGCTGGTGACTAATGGGCTGATCGGCGTGACGTCTGACCACGCCGTTTCCGGCGACGACAAAACTCCGGCCGCAGTACGCTCATGCGATTGAACCGCCCTGGGTTTCGTGTACACCGGAGCGAGGCCCCAGCCCCCCATACCGTCTAGGAAAGCGAGCGCAGGGCCGACAGGTTGTCACAGAGGACAACATCCGGGCTGCCGGTGGACCGAGTTGCGTTCTTCATCATCTCGTTTCCGTCACCGTTGTCAGACTGCATAAGCTTGACATTGTAGCTAAGCCCGTTGACATCGCTCAGAGAGCTCGCCACGTTGCTAAGACTTGCATCGTAAGCATCCCAGTCTGCACCACTCGAACGAGCAACGGCGCAAGCGATTACAGAAGCCCCGTAAATGGACTCTTTTGAATTCGTAACCGAGTTCTGGACACTCGCAGCCAGCTTGTCCAGCTGGGCCGAATTCAACCCGCTAGGGATGTCCTTGGCCTCGCTAGAAATACTGATCGAGCCTGCGTCTGACGAGCTAATTGAGCTACAGGCACTCATGGTCAGAGCGACAGCTGTACCCGCTACGACGGCAGAGGCGAACCTGGTGAAATTGATGTGCGACATTGATAGCCTTTTCGTAGAGTCTAATGCATCAATTATATGTTACACAATCATAATAATTTGTCAATTCAAAAAGACCGCTCAATGGCGGTCCTTTTGGGGCACGACAAGCTTGCTTTTCGACAATAAAAATCAGCGCTTTACCACGTCTGGGTCTGCCCCCGTCGATCGAGCAGCTCGCCCGTTTCCAGCAAGCCGGCCGCACGGTGCGATCCGGGTGGGGCAACGGTGAGACAGCCAGCATCCGTGCTCCGTCGGTCCGGTCCCTACGCCAGCTCGCGATGTGTGAACGTATGTGCGCGAGCCCGGGAATGGCGCGGGCATCATTTGAAGCGGCGTTCTTGATGGACGTGCGGCCGATACTGCCGACGCTCACCGCACCCACCCTGGTAATCCATGCCCGCGAGGATCACGCGGTTCCGGTGCAGGGCGGCCGGTATATCGCCGACCACATCCCCGGCGCGCGGTACCTGGAAGTCGAGGGTATCGACCACGCGCCCTTTCTGACCGAGCCGGACAAAATCCTGACGGAGGTCGAGGAGTTCCTCACCGGCAGCCACGCGGCGCCGGCGCAGTCGCATCGGGCCCTGCGCACCGTGTTGTTCACCGACATCGTCGCCTCGACGCAGCACGCCGCGGCGAGCGGCGACGAGCGGTGGCGCGCGGTGCTGCACCGCTTCGGCGAAGTCACCGCCGAACTCACGGAGCGATTCAGCGGCGCGGTGGTGAAGAACACCGGCGACGGCCACCTCGCCACGTTCGACGGCCCGACGCAGGCAATCCGCTGCGCCGAGGCATTGCAGAACGACGCCGACACCCTGGGCATCGAGATTCGAATAGGCATCCACACCGGTGAGTGCGAACTGATCGACAACGACATCACCGGAATGGCGGTGCACACCGCAGCCCGGATCGTCGGGCAGGCCGGCGCCGGCGAAATTCTCGTCTCGCGCACGGTGCGCGATCTGGTCGTCGGCTCGGGCACGGGCTTCGAAGACCGCGGCAGCGTCGAGCTGCGCGGCGTTCCCGGCACCTGGCAACTGCTGGCCGTCGATCGCAACGGCCCGCCCGCCGGATCTGCCGAGGCCGAACTGGCGTCGACGCCCACCCCCGGTCCCCAGGCCACGATGCGCCCCGCCGATCGCGCCGTAGCAGTGCTGGCACGGCGGACACCATGGATCCTTCGTGGGGCGGCCCGCATCGCGCTGGCCACCCGCAGCAAATAACCTTCAGCCGCTACGCCGACGTGGCGGCAGCGGATTCGGCGAGGCCGGCCCGTTCAACACTCAGCAGGCTTTCCGCCCGGTGTTCTCGGTAGTACGCGCGGGCGCCGCCGTTGATGCCGAAGAGTCGTTTGCTCCACAGCAGCCACCCGACCGCCACGACATTGACCGCCAAGGCCGCCACCCGCAGCATCGTCACCTTCTCGGTGAGCTCGTAGATTTCGAACGGCAGAAACACGCTGGTCGCGATCACCGCGAAGTACTCGCCCCACCGGCGCACCAACCACAGGCCGACGGCCTCGATCAGTTCGATCGCGGCATAGGCGATGAGTCCCGTCGCGATCAACAGGAACGTCGATGACGACCAGCTCAGCGCTTGGCCGATGTGGTGCAGGACCTTCGAGTCGTCGGGGTTCCACCCGATCTGTTCGGCCAACGGCCGCAGCAACGGAATGTCGTGTTCGAAGGCCTGCTGTAACTGCTCCCGCGAGCCGCGGACCTTGAGCACGCCGGTGGCCAGCAGCAGGAGCAGGGCGCCTCTGACGGCACGTTCCACCGCGAGTACCCGCATCAGAGTCCGGTCCCGCAGCAACCGGCCACGAGGAATCTCCGGCGCGGTGTCGGCCGGACCTCGACTACGCGGCGGGCCGACGACGAATGTCTCGCACCGCAGGCAGCGCCACGCCTCCCCGACCGGGGTGTCAACCCGCAGCCGCTCCCGCAGCTCGGGCTCGTCGGGCGCGAAGGTGGCATGCCCACGCAGACCGCACGATCGCAGCGCGAAATTCACCATGGGAGACAGTGTGTCAAGGATTACGTCACCACGGTCGCACCAGCACCACGCTGGGAAAACGCGCCTGGATATCGCGCCTACGCTGGATCGCGGACAGCCAGCCGAAAATTACTTTGCTAAGCTATGTTTTTACGCTTCGACGCATCTCTGAAGAGGAATCTCGACTATGACCACCGTTTCCGCTTACGCCGCCACCTCGGCCACCGACCCGCTGAGCCGAACCACCATCACCCGCCGGGACCCCGGCCCGCACGACGTGGCGTTCGACATCGCCTTCGCCGGCATCTGCCACTCCGACATCCACACCGTCAAAGCCGAGTGGGGCCGACCGACCTATCCCCTGGTTCCCGGCCACGAGATCGCCGGCGTGGTGACCGCGGTCGGGTCCGAGGTCACCAAGTACAAGGTCGGTGACCGCGTCGGCGTCGGCTGCTTCGTCGACTCCTGCCGCGAGTGCCCCAGCTGCCTGGCCAGCAATGAGCAGTACTGCACCGGCGGCGGCATGGTCGGCACCTACGCGGGCGTCGGCCGCGACGGCCAGCCGACCCAGGGCGGCTACAGCGGCGCGATCGTCGTCGACGAGAACTATGTGCTGGCCATCCCCGACGAGATCCCCCTGGACGCCGCAGCTCCCCTGCTGTGCGCGGGCGTCACCACCTATTCGCCGCTGCGGCACTGGAATGTCGGTCCCGGCAAGCAGATTGCGGTCGTCGGCCTGGGCGGGCTGGGCCACATGGCCGTCAAACTCGGGACCGCGATGGGCGCCGAGGTCACCGTGCTGTCGCAGTCGCTGAAGAAGATGGAGGACGGGCTGCGCCTGGGTGCGCAGCACTACTACGCCACCAGCGACCCAGCCACCTTCAAGAAGCTGCGCAACGGTTTCGACGTCATCCTCAACACCGTCTCGGCCAGCCTGGACCTGGGTGCGTATCTGAACCTGCTCACCCTGGACGGCACGTTGGTGGAGTTGGGCATGCCGGAGAGCGCGCTGGCGGTGCCGCCGGGGCCGCTGGTCCGGATGCGGCGCAGCGTGTCGGGTTCGTTGATCGGCGGGATCGCCGAGACCCAGGAGATGCTGGACTTCTGCGCCGAGCACGATGTGCGGCCCGAGATCGAGATCATCGAGCCGGACTACATCAACACCGCCTACGAGCGGGTGCTCGCCTCCGACGTGCGCTACCGGTTCGTCATCGACACCGAGTCGCTGCGGACCCCGTAGTGTCCCGTTCGCTGAGCGTGTACTGAGGGGCGAAAAATTCGCGAAATCCTCGCGCTCAGTGCACGTTCGGCGTGGGCTGGGAATCAGCTCAGCGCGCCGGGCGGCACCAGCCACCGCATCGGCTGTTTGGTCACCGCGGCGATGGCATCGTAGTCATGGTCGTAGTGCAGCACCGTCGCCTCGTGGCGACGCGCAACCGCCGCAATGATCAGATCCGGCAGCTTTACCGCTCGATGCAGCGATTCCCTGACCAGCGCCAGCTGGGTGGCAAGTACGTCATCCCAGATCTCGTCCGGGCTGGGCAACCAGCGCAGGGCGCGGCGCTCCTCCGCCATCTCGATGGCCTCGCGCTCACTTCGCGCCGAGACGGTCAACTCGGCATCAATGATCGCGCAGGTCGCGACCGTGCCGCGATCAAGTTCGTCCTGCAGCGCCGCGCGGGCGACGGAGTGACGCGCCCAGTGCCAGACAGTTGTGTCGGCCAGATAAACCTGGCTCATTCGGGGTCACGGCGCCATGCCCGCTCGCGGGCCTGTTGCTGCTGCTCCCAGTACTGGGGATCGTCGGCGAAGCGATCCAGCATCCGTGCACGGACCTCGCGCGCCGCGACTTCCCGCAACGCGGTGTTGATGGTGTCCTTCTTGGTCGAGGTGTTCAGTACCTTGGCCGCCGCGACGAGCGCATCATCATCGATATCCACAAGCGTTTTGGCCATGTATACAACAGTAACACCAGATATATCTTCGGCTACCGGTTCGCCGGCACGCTCACACGTAGCGGTTGCGCCCGGCCAGGGCGCCCGAGACCGTCTGCACCAGGTAGACGGCCAGCATCATCAGCCACGGCACCGTCCATCCGCCGCTGACCTGATGCAACAGGCCGAACAGGAACGGACCGACGCCGGCCAGCAGATACCCGAAGCCCTGCGCCATCCCGGACAGGCTCACGGTGTCCTGCGCGTCGCGGGCTCGCAGTGCGATCACGGTGAGCGCCAACGAGAAAACGCTCATCCCCAGACCCACCAGCACGCTCCACAGCAGCGGGGCGGCCGCCGGCGCGATCAGCAGACCGAGCATGCCGGTGATGCCGAGCACCCCCAGCCCGACGATCCAGCCGCTCTGGCTCTCGCTGCGGGCAGCCAGCGGGGAGACCACCAGGCTGATCGGCACCGCGATCAGCGAGATCAGGCCGAGCAACAGGCCGGCGCGCGCGTCGCTCATGCCGGTCTCGATCAGCACCTCGGGCAGCCAGCCCAACACCACGTAGGCCAGAAACGACTGGGTGCCGAAGAACAGCGTGACCGTCCAGGCCAGCCTGCTGTCCAGCAGTGACCGACCCTTGGTCGCGCTGGCCGGTGAACTCGTTGCGCCCCTGTCGAATCCGCGAGAACCCACCACCCAGGCCGCGAAGGCCAGAAGGGCGAGCGCACTCCAGGTACCCAGCGCCGATCGCCAGCCACCCAGGACGTCGTCGAGCAGCGGGGTGAGCGCCGAGCCCAATGCCCCGCCGCCCTGCAGTGCCGCGGTGTACACGCCGGTCATCAGGCCCACCTGCGCCGGGAAGGAACCCCTGATGACGACCGGGATCAGCACGTTGATCAGCGCGATGCCGGCGGTGGCGACCAGGGTTCCGCCGAGCACGACCAACGGCCCGTCGCAGACCCTGATCAGCAGTCCCGCAACGAGGGTGAGCAGCGCGGCAGAGATGGTGCGGCCCAATCCGATCCGCCGCGACAGCCACGGCGCCGCGAGCCCGGCTCCGGCGAAGCACAGGCCCGGCAGGGTGGTCAGCACGCCGGCCCAGGTGTCCGAGGCGCCCAGTGCGCCGCGCATCTCCGGCAGCAGCGGCCCGACGCTGGTGATCGCCGGGCGCAGGTTCACTGCGGTCAACACCACCGCGACGGTCAGCAGTGCGCCGCCGGCCGCCATCGCCGCGGGCTGGATCTCGGTGGCGCCGTCGAGTTCCAGTTCAAGGTCATGCTCGTACCGACCAAGCGTTTCGTTGCGCGGGCGGCGGGTCACCTGAAGTAGGGTCGCATACATCCGATGATTGGGTGAAGGGAGGATATTGTGCCGTTGGTCACCACCCGCCGCACCGGTTTGGTAGATCAGGTGATCGACCAGCTCCGAGCGTCGGTGACGGCCGGAGAATGGCCGGTCGATTCACGCATCCCCCCCGAGCCGGACCTCGCCGAAGCCTTCGGCGTCGGCCGCAACACCGTGCGCGAGGCGGTCCGGGCGCTGGCCCACGGCGGCATCCTGGAGGTCCGTCAGGGTGACGGGACCTACGTGCGCGCCACCAGCGAGGTGTCCGGCGCCGTACGACGGCTGTGCGGACCTGAGTTGCGCGACGTGCTGCAGGTCCGACGGTGCCTGGAGGTGGAGGGGGCGCGGCTGGCCGCAGCCGCCCGCACCGACGAGGACCTGGCACGGTTGCGCGCTCTGTTGGATCGACGCGACTCTCACCAGGAGCTGGGCCAACACCAGGACTTCGTCCGGTCCGACACCGATTTCCATCTCGCGGTGGTCGCCTGCTCCCACAATCCGGTGCTGACCGAGCTGTACTGCGGACTCACCGAGGTGCTGATGGCCAGTGTGGCCAGCACCAGCGCGAAGCCGGCGCACGAGGACCAGATCCGGCACCGCGGCCTGGTGGAGGCGATAGCCGCCGGCGACGTCGAGGCGGCCGGGCGCGAAGCGGGCGGCTTTCTCGACGAGCTGCTGGACGGCCTGCCTACCTGCTGAGCCGGTCAGTCGCGCCGAAGTCCCAACACCCGCAACAGTTCCGGCCGGCGAAGGATCAGCGCGATCCACAGCAGCACACCGACATACACCCCCGACAACACAAAGCCGGCCAGCGGCTTGTCGGCATGCAGGTTCGTGGTCACCGCGCCACCCAGGTAGGCGGTCAGGCCGAGCGCACCCAGCACCGCGGTGCGCGGAATCAGGAAAACCACCACGCACACCAACAGCACCCAGCCGATCACCGCGGTCTTGTCCGGCGAAAAGCCCAGCGCCTCAGTGCCTTCGCGGGCGAACGACACACCGAGGATCTTAGGGATGGCATCGAACGCGAAGAACAGTGCGAGCACGGCCGTGATCACCGCGCCGGCGATCCAAGCCTTGGAGCGTTGTGTCTCGGTGTTGTCCGTCATGGCACCACTCCCTATGTCGACGTTGCCGGTGCGCGCTCGCGGGCGGGCAGAAACATCACGGTATACCCGAAGAGCAGCACCGCGGTGATCACCAGCAGCACCAGCGCGACGGTGTAATTGTTGTGCACCGGATCGTATGTCGCGCCCATCACCAGCGGCGGGAAGTAGCCGCCCAGGCCGCCGACCGCCGCCACGATCCCGGTGACCGAGCCCATCGACCCCGACGGGGCGCGTCGTGACACCCACGCGAACACCCCGCCCGTGCCGATGCCGAGCGCCACCGCCAGCGGAATGAACGTCAACCCCGTCCACAGGTCCGCCGGCGGGTGGAACACGGCAATGAGCGCCTGCACGGCGACGCCGGCAAGTGCCGCCAGCACAACGTATTTCGGTGCGATGTGGTCGGCCAATGTGCCGCCGAGCAGGCGGGCGAACACCGCCGCCATGGCGAACGCCGCGGTACGTTCACCCGCGCCGACCGCGGAAAAATCGTAGATCGTCTTGATGTAGATCGGTAGGTAGTTGCAGAACGCCACGAACCCGCCGAACACCAGCGCGTACAGAATCGACATCTCCCAGGTGACCCGCAACTTCGCGGCGGCCTTGAGCTTCGGCAACACACTGGCGGTGTTCGGCACGAATCGCGGGCCGTTGCGCAACACCGCGAAGCACAGCAGTGCGGTCGCCGCAAGCGCCACCGCCACGATCACGTGGGTGGCGAACAGGCCGAACCACTTCACGAACCGCGGGGTGAAGAACGCCGACGCCGCGGTGCCGGCCATCCCCATCCCGAACACCCCGGTTGCGAAGCCGCGGCGTTCCGGCGCAAACCAGTTGTTGGCGAACGGGATTCCGATGGCGAACACGGTGCCGGCCACGCCCAGGAAGAACCCGGCACCCACCATCAGCGGGTAAGAACCGATCTGCGCGGCGTAACCCACGACGAGCACCGGGATGATCGAGGCCAGCGAGACTCCGATGAACATGGTGCGGCCCCCGAAACGGTCGGTCATCAGCCCGCTGGCGATCCGACCCAAGGCCCCCACCAGGATCGGGGTGGCCACCATCAGCGCCTGCTGGTTGGAGCTCAGCGACATCTGGGCGGCGTACTGCGTCGACAGCGGACCGACCAGATTCCACGCCCAGAAACAGATCACCGAGGCCCAGGTGGCCAGCAGCAGTTGCACCGTCTGCTGCGTTCCGGTGCCCAGTTCTTCAGTGCTCGTCACGAGACGATCCAACCACTGCGAAGCGCTCGTGGACCGGAAATCCGAAACGGTGGCTTCCGCCGGGGGACGGGAGGACAGACTAGGGCGAAGGCGAGGAATCCACGACCTAGTCCTTGACCACACCGCCTCGCCAGAGATCGTCTATATTGGCGAACCTTGGCGACTCCAAAAAAAGGGGTCGTATCGAGATGTTCGGAATATTCTCCGTCAAAGCTCCTTTTGGTTGGTTATTCTGCCATCAAAATTCGCAATATTTGCGAATGATTCAGATTCTGCCGATCCTTTAACTGAGCTTTCAAAGTCATCGATCATTTCTTGATAATTGGAATGATAGTGGATTCCCTCGGGAAGCAATAGGGGATTGAAATGAGTGTCTCCGGTGTACACCAGCTTGCCGTCGCTTGATGTGGATACCTGCCACATGGATGGCCCGCCAATATTTACCATCACTCCTGGCACGGGATCATTCTTATCCATGAAGTAGAGAGCAGGTATGTCGTCCAGGCCGTCTCTGCGCATGGCCGATCCGAATGTCACGATCTGCTGAATGTTTGTGAAATACCCGGTTGCAGCAATGTTTTGCACATCCATTCCGCCCTGACTGTATCCCACGAGCATGATGGGCGCGTCACTTGGGAGCAGCGCTTTCAACGCCGAAAATTGTGTCTCATCGGGAACTCCACTCGCTCCTGTTACATTCCCAGTCCAGCTCTGCGTTTCAGTGTTGAAACTAAAAATATCAGCAGGGTTGGTTCCCCCGATATAAACAATGTATCTAAAGGTCCCATCGGCGCCAAGGATTTCTTGCACACCGTATCCAGAACCATAATCTGAATCAGGAACGCTCCGGACACTTTCCCAAAAATTTAACGCACTTTGCGGAGCAGAACCCAGGTCGAGCCCCATATGCTCCCCAGAGCCGTCACTTCCGTCAGAGCCGCTGTGGGCACCGGTGGTGCCGCCGCCTGCGCCAGCGTCCCCACCGATGGCCTTACCAGTCCACCAGGCCTGGGCGGCACCGCCGTTGCCGCCAGTGCCGCCGTCGGTGACACCGTTGCCGCCGTTGCCGCCTTTACCGCCGACCGCATCCGCCGCCGAAGCAGATTTGTAGATCCACGCTACGCCGCCGTTACCGCCGTCGCCGCCACGGCCGGTGCCGCCGTTGCCACCGGCCGCCCCATCGCCACCGATGGTCTGACCCATCCCTTCGTTAGTGGCGAAGCCGCCGTTGCCGCCGTTGCCGCCGTCGGTGGCGCCGGCGCCGCCATCGCCACCTTTACCGCCGACCGCATCCGCCGCCGAAGCAGAGTATTGGAAGCCCATGGACGCGCCACCGCCGTTGCCGCCGTTGCCGCCGCGGCCGGTGCCGCCATGGCCGCCGTTGCCGCCGTCGCCGCCGATGATTTTACCTGTCCCCTCGGCGTAGGCGGTGCCTCCGTTGCCGCCGTTGCCGCCGTCGGTGGCACCAGCACCGGCCGCCCCCGCCTTACCGCCGACCGCATCCGCCGCCGAAGTGGGGGTGTAGATGGTCGCGTTGCCGCCGTTGCCGCCGTCGCCGCCGCGGCCGGTGCCGCCATTGCCACCGGCCGCCCCATCAGCTGCGATGACCTTACCGAACCCATGGGTGGTGGCGCTGCCGCCGTTGCCGCCGTTGCCGCCGTCGGTGGCACCAGTACCGGCCGCACCCGCCTTACCGCCGACCGCATCCGCCGCCGAAGAATAGTTGTCGTTGGTCGCGTTGCCGCCGTTGCCGCCGTCGCCGCCACGGCCGGTGCCGCCGTTGCCACCGGCCGCCCCATCAGCCGCGATGACCTTACCTATCCCCTGGGTGTTGGCGCTGCCGCCGTTGCCGCCGTTGCCGCCGTCGGTGGCACCAGTACCGGCCGC
>NZ_JAYJJS010000026.1:0-66337 GCF_020181635.2 Mycobacterium zoologicum
CCGCGTTGCCGCCGTTGCCGCCGTTGCCGCCGCGGCCGGTGCCGCCATTGCCACCAGCCGCCCCATCAGCCGCGATGAACTTACCCGTCCCCCTTGTGAAGGCGTCGCCGCCGTTGCCGCCGCTACCGCCGTCGGTGGCACCAGCACCGGCCGCCCCGGCCTTACCGCCGACCGCATCCGCCACCGAAGCAGAGTTGAGGCTTTCCGCGGAGCCGCCGTTACCGCCGTTACCGCCGCGGCCGGTGCCGCCATTGCCGCCGGCCGCCCCATCGCCCCCGACGGTCTTACCCATCCCCTGGGTGCCGCCGTAGCCGCCGTTGCCGCCGTTGCCGCCGTCGGTGCCACCAGTACCGGCCGCACCCGCCTTACCGCCAACCACGTCCGCCGCCGAAAGAAAGTTGTTGCTGACCGCGGAGCCGCCGTCGCCGCCGTTGCCGCCACGACCGGTGCCGCCATTGCCACCGGCCGCCCCATCGCCACCGATGGCCTTACCCGTCCCCCAGGTGAAGGCGTTGCCGCCGTTGCCGCCGTTGCCGCCGTCGGTCGCACCAGTACCGGCCGCACCCGCCTTACCGCCAACCGCATCCGCCATCGATGCATAGTCGTAGTCCATGATCGCGTTGCCGCCGTTGCCGCCGTTGCCGCCGCGGCCGGTGCCGCCATTGCCACCGTCGCCGCCGTTGCCACCGACCGCATCCGCCGCCGAAGCGGAGTTGTCTGTGGCCGCGTCGCCGCCGTTGCCGCCGTTGCCGCCGTTGCCGGTGCCGCCGTTGCCCACGCTGACGGCATCGCCGCCACGTCCGCCGGCACCTCCGGACAGATGGCCTGCGTATCCCGCGCCACCATCACCGCCACGACCACCGTCACCCTGGTGCAACCCGCCGATACCTCCGGCACCACCATCAGCTCCGGCGCCACCGTGGCCCCCGTGGCCACCATCGCCGATGAAGTAGGCGCTGCCGCCAGCGCCGCCCGCCACACCCTCTTCGGTGCTGTCCCAGCCAGCACCGCCGTTGCCGTAGACGAACCCGCCCACACTGCCGTCAGGGTGCAGCTCGGTGCCGGTAGCACCATTGCAGACGTAGCCACAAGTCGCACCGCTGGCTTGCAGCCCCGCCACGTAGTTGTCCATGTACTGGTCGAGGGTTTGCGGGTTGGCGCTGGTCCAGCCCGTGGCCTGGGCATACTCGTTGAGCGCGGCGATCTGCGCGGTGGTCAGGTCGTTGCCACCCAGGGCGCGGATCTGCTGATTGAACTCAGCGATGTGGGCTGCACTGAACGCGCCCGCGCCGCCGTCACCGCCACCCGGGTTGTCGCTACCGCCCGGATGGTCGCCGCCGCTGGCCGTGGCGCCCGCGCCTCCCGCACCTCCCGATGCGCCGATAGGTCCCTGGTGCTGGACACCAACGGCACCAGAGGCGCCAGGCAGAGTTCCGGCATACCCACCTGCACCACCATGCCCGCCGTCGCCGCCGGCGCCGTTGACGCCGCCGTCGCCGCCTGCACCACCGGAACCACCGGTGCCGCCCGCGCCGATGGCACCCGCCGTCGCGAAGGTGCCGCCCGCACCGCCGGCGCCGGCATTGCCTCCATTGCCACCGTTGGCGCCGTTGGCGCCGTTGCCGTTGTCGGTGGTGGTGCTGGCGCCGGTTCCGCCGACACCACCGGTGCCGCCGATCCCGCCAGTACCGCCAGCACCGGCCAGCGAGCTGCTGGCACCGCCGGCCCCGCCGTTGCCACCATTGCCGCCGCTGCCGCCGATTTGGCCTTCGCCGACCGGCGACAGGCCCGCACCGCCGCGGCCTCCGGCGCCGCCGACACCGCCATTGCCGAACATCACGCCCGTGCCGGCGCCGCCGACACCGCCGTTGCCACCGTCAAGTCCCGATGCTCCCACGCCGCCCGCGCCACCGTCGCCGCCGATGCCCATCAGCGTGCCGCCGGCGCCACCGGCACCACCGTCGCCGCCATATTGGCCGGCGCCGCCCGCACCGCCATTGCCGAACATGCCCAACGCCGAACCGCCCGCGCCGCCGAACCCGTCGGCGCTGGTACCTCCGGCCCCGCCGTCGCCGAACCAGAGGCCGCCGTTGCCGCCGGCAGCCTCCGCCAGGGTGCCACCGCTGATACCGGCCGCGCCGTTGCCGATCAAATCCAGGCCGAACAGCGACTGCGATAACGGGTTGAGCAGGTTGTCGTCGACCCACGATCCGAAGTCGCTGCTGATCCAGTCCTGCTGCATGTCATGGATCGGCAGGTAGATCAACGAGCCAAACAGACCAGCCCAGGAATCGGGGTTCGTCTCTACCGCGCTCGCTGACGCCTCGGCCAGGCCGAGCAGGTCGAACCAGCCGAAATCCTCGGCTTGGGCAGCCGGTGCGACTGCGACCGGTGCAACCCCGAACGCCAGGAACGCACCCAGTGCACCAACGGCACCCGACGTGCGTGAACCAGACTTACCTATCCCGTGACGACGACTCATCGGAACGGCCCCCTCAAGAATCCCTAGCGTTAGCTGTGACAGACCTGGGCATACTCCCCCGACCCTGCTGAAATGTAGCACCACAGGGGATTTAAATTGACTATTGACCCGTGATCAGGCTTCATGCCTATGAATTCGGACATGTTCATCATGCGCAGACCGCTGCAGCGGAGGCCCGGAGTTACCCACAACGTCCTGATCGACGTCGAACGCGGCCCACGCAGTCTGCGTACAACTACCTCACCGAAGCGCGATGCAAGACCCGTAGTAGCGGCCTTCCGGCCGAGTCGCTATCCCTCAGTGGCTATAGCGAGGGATAGCGACTAGAAGTCCCAGTCGTCGTCTTCGGTGATGACGGCCTTGCCGATCACGTAACTCGAACCCGATCCGGAGAAGAAGTCGTGGTTCTCGTCGCCGTTGGGGCTCAGCGCCGACAGGATCGCCGGGTTGACGTCGGTCTCGTCACGCGGGAAGAGAGCCTCGTAGCCGAGGTTCATCAGCGCCTTGTTTGCGTTGTAGCGCAAGAACTTTTTGACGTCCTCGGTCAGGCCCACCCCGTCGTAGAGGTCCTGGGTGTATTCGACCTCGTTGTCGTAGAGCTCGAAGAGCAGCTCGTAGGTGTAGTCCTTGAGCTCCTGGCGCTTGGCCTCGTCGACCATGGCCAGACCGCGCTGATACTTGTAGCCGATGTAGTAGCCGTGCACGGCCTCGTCGCGGATGATCAGCCGCAGCACGTCGGCGGTGTTGGTCAGCTTGCCCCGGCTCGACCAGTACATCGGCAGGTAGAAGCCGGAGTAGAACAGGAAGCTCTCCAGCAGCGTGGACGCCACCTTGCGCTTGAGCGGCTCGTCACCGCGGTAGTACTGCATGACGATGGCGGCCTTGCGCTGCAGGTTGGAGTTCTCCTCCGACCAGCGGAAGGCCTCATCGATCTCGGATGTCGAGCACAGTGTCGAAAAGATCTGGCTGTAGCTCTTGGCGTGCACCGACTCCATGAACGCGATGTTGGTGTAGACGGCTTCCTCGTGCGGGGTCAGCGCATCCGGGATCAGGCTCACCGCGCCGACGGTGCCCTGGATGGTGTCCAGCAGCGTCAGACCGGTGAAGACCCGCATCGTGAGCTGCTTCTCGTCGTCGGTCAGCGTGCCCCATGAGGGGATGTCGTTGGACACCGGAACCTTCTCCGGCAGCCAGAAGTTGCCGGTCAGCCGATCCCAGACCTCGAGATCCTTGTCGTCTTGCACCCGGTTCCAGTTGATCGCCGAGACCCGATCGATCAGCTTCAACTTTTCGCTCACCGTCAACCCCATTTCGCCACACCGGAAGCCAGTGCCACGACACTACCCCTGGGGGGCGACAACGGACGGCAACACTAGTGGTTGTGTCTTCGTGTCGCCTCAGCGCACTCCGGAAAAGCGGTACTCGCCCGCCCGCAACGAGCGGGTCGACTGCCAGTACTGCCAGGTCATCCCGCTCCACAGGGTCCGGTTGACGCCGTGCTCGTCGAGGTACCAGCTGTTGCAGCCGCCGGTGATCCACACCGTGCCGGCGAGCTTGTCCTGAAGCTCGGCGTTGTAGCGGTCCTGGGCGGCGCGGCTGGGCGCCAGCGCCTGCGCGCCGGCCTTGTCGGCGGCGGCGATCGCCTGGGCGACGTAGCGGATCTGCGACTCGATCATGAACACCACCGAGGTGTGCCCCAGCGCGGTGTTGGGACCGAGCAGGAAGAACAGGTTGGGCATGTCGGCCACGGCAATGCCGCGGTGCGCCTGCACCCCTTCACGGCTCCAGCGCTGCACCAGGTCCTCACCGTCGGGCCCGGTGACACCGACATAGGTGTAGGAGTCGGTCACGTGGAATCCGGTCGCGTAGACGATGACGTCGACG
Source organism: Mycobacterium zoologicum (assembly GCF_020181635.2). Classification (NCBI taxonomy): domain Bacteria; kingdom Bacillati; phylum Actinomycetota; class Actinomycetes; order Mycobacteriales; family Mycobacteriaceae; genus Mycobacterium; species Mycobacterium zoologicum. Next base: position 4,367 of record NZ_JAYJJS010000026.1, read on the forward strand.
GCGTGTTCGACGTTGTCGGCGGTGACGATGCCGTCCGGGGTGATGCGGGAGATCCGCTCGGTGATCAGCGTCGTCGTCGGCTCGGCGACCGCGCCATAGTAGTTCTTGCCCGAGTAGAGGATTCGCTTGCACCCGGCCCGATACCGCGGAGTCAGTCTGCGGCGCAGGTCTTTGTCGCGGACCTGGCGACGGATGTTGAGCTTGCCGGCCGCCTCGACCAGACGCAGCAGCCCGGGCCGCTTGGTCATCGCGAATCCAACTGCTTCCAGCGCCCAGTAGGTGGCAACCCGCACCGCGTAGCGCAGCCCGGGCACCACCGCGAAGGCCTGTCGCACGACATTAGGAAGCCGGTTATGTGGCACCGGCAACACCCAGGGTGGGGTGCGTTGGTAGAGCTGGAGTTCGGCAACCCGGTCGACGATCGCGGGCACGATCTGGATCGCGCTGGCCCCGGTCCCGATGACCGCGACCCGCTTGCCGGCCAGGTCCACGGTGTGGTCCCACTGCGCGGAATGGAATGCGGCGCCGGTGAATTCGTCGATCCCGTCGATGTCGGGCAGCCGCGGGATGTGCAGGCCGCCGACACCAGAGACCACGAACTGGGCCACATACTCCTTGCCGTCTTCGGTGAACACATGCCAGCGGAACTCGTCGTCGTCCCACACCGCGCGGGTCACCATCGAACCGAACCGGATGTGACGGCGTAGCCCGTACTTGTCCGTCACGTTCTTGAGGTAGTCCAGGATCTCGGGCTGCGGGGAGAACAGCCGGCTCCAGGTGGCCTTCGGCTCAAACGAGAACGAGTAGAGATGCGACGGCACGTCGCACGCACAACCGGGATAGGTGTTGTCCCGCCAGGTCCCGCCGATCTCGTCAGCCTTCTCCAGGATCAGGAATTCCACACCCCGCTTCTGCAGCACGATGGCCATGCCCAGGCCGGAGAAACCGGTCCCGATGATGAGTGTGCGGGTGCGTATCATCACGCGTCCTTCCCCTGTCGGGTATCGAAATTCATTCCAACGCCCATGCCGCCTTCCCGCAAGGTCCGGCGGGAAGGCGGCACAGCGACTGCCAGGATCAGCCCTGCAGGGCGGCCATCACTTGGTGATTGAGGTCGGTCAACGAATCCATCAGCGGCGAGTACGCACTCAGGTCGAAAGTGTCGCCGGCGCGCAGGATTCCGGTCGCCATGTCGTCACGGGCGTTGAGCATGCCTGCGATCAAGCTGGTGGTCGGGTCGGTGAACGCGTCGTCGAAGAGCGTCCCCATGCCCTGCATTCCGCCGGTCAGATCCGTCCAGACGTGCGCCAAGTCGCCGGTACTGAAGTCGCCCTCCACGGCTTGCGCGGTCTGGTCCATGACAGCCTTCATGCTCAGCATGCTCAGCATCATCGGCAGCTCAATGTCCTTGAACGCCAACGGCAGATTGCCAATGAACGCCGCCATGGCACCGGCCGGATTGGTCAGGAACTCCGACGCGACAGCGTTCAGGTTCGGCGTCAGCGCAGCGTCGGACATCCGGTCCCAGACCGTCGGCACGCCGACCTGTCCGCCGAAGATCTGGTTGAACGCGTCGTGGCCGATCGCCGCCTCGACCTGGCTCTGCAACAGGTTTGCCCCCAGCCAGTTGATGTTGTGGTCCTGGTCCTGGGTGTAGTTCCAGTTGAACAGGCGGTCGTGCAGCATCGCCGCCTGCTCCGAGGGGGTGACCACCGGCGTGTCCGCCGGGAGATGGCTCTTGACGTCGGCGATGTTGACCACCTCGGCGTGGACGGCGTTGCTCGTCGGAGCGGTCGCCACGTCCTGCCAGCGCACTCCGAGCATTCCGTTGGCCAACCCGCCGTCGTTGATCCAGTTGGCGACGCCGGGGTCCTTACTGCTGACGACGTAGTAGATGTAGCCGTCGGAGGACTCGAAGGTGTCGGTGTTGTTGAGACTGCCCTGCGCGGTGACGATCGGAACGTTCTGCCCCCATGCGTTGGCGAGTTCGAGGCCGTAGTAGCCGGCATCGATTTCGGGCACCTTGATGATCAGCGCCTGATCGGCGTCCAGTTGGAAGTGGCCGAAGGTGCTCAGCTGGCCGGGCATGAGGCCGTTGATCGAGGAGGTGGAAGATGCGATGGGCGTCATCCAGTTGGGCGGCAACGAATCAGGAATCGCCGTTTGGTCGTAGTAGACGCCGTCAGCGTTGATGGTCGGAATGTCCTTGACGACAATGTTCAGCAACTCCGACAGTTGACTGTCCGAGAGGAACGTCAGCGGACTCTGCGGCACGCCGTCCTGCCGCAGCGAGAAGGAGTCGTGCGGCAATCCCCCGTTACCGATGGTGTCGCGGATAAGCACGTTGTCGGCGCCGGCCGTGTTGATCCAGTTCCCTTCGTGCGGTGTGGAACTGAAGATGATCGTGTAGCTTCCATCGGCATTGGGTGTTGCATCCGATAGGCCGAGGACGTGACCGGTCGGCTCGAATCCCTGAACCGAACCGATCGTTCCGGACAGCGACGTGAACGTGACGTCGATGCTGCCGGGCCCGGGATGGACCGTCATCGTGTAGGTGCCGTCCTCGCTGACCGGGATGACGCCGTACTGATTGTCGGGGTTCACCAGGATGTAGAAGGCCGACGGGTCGGCGGAGTTGGCATCCCACGGCTGCCCGAGCATCCAGGGAACGCCGCCGCTGGGGCTGTAGAGCTGGGCATACTCCAAAGCCAGCGAGGTGGAGGCGACGCTCTGGACATACTGCTGCAGGGACGTCAGGTCCGACGGGACGATGAACGGGTAGTTGCTGTTGGTCTCGGTGACCTGCTGCTGGGCGTCCAGCAGCTGGTCGATGATCGACTGCGTGGCTGCGGTCGGCGCCACTTCGGCGATCGCATGCGGGGTTGCCAGCGTCATCGCCAGCGCCCCGGCCACCGCTCCCGGTGCGGTGGTGGCGACGACACGCAGCCGCTGCCGCACTCGGCGCCGTTGAACGGCCTTGCGGTTGGATTGTTCGACGGCTGCGCGTTGTGCGGATCCGATGCGCGACATGTGGTCCTCCGTGTGGTCAGAGCGCTCTGTGACGACTGTCACCTGATAGCCGCCTGATTGTTCGTCGCGCCAATCCGCGGCCGAAAGAGCAATCCGCACCGGATCGAACAATCCGCCGATGCAGAATGCACCACCCAGTTATGCTCGGCCGATGGACTGGGAGCGACCGTCCGAGCGGGTGTGCGAGCTGATCCGGCAGACCGCCCAGGTCATGGTGAGCGCTCCCCCGGAGTCACTCGACGAGCTCCACGAAGCCACCCTGTCAGCGGTTTACACGCAAGCCATCGCCTCCGATCCGGTCCTCGCCGAAGGCATCCGCCGCAGCAATCGGTCCAATCTGATGCACTGGACCGCAGCCAATCTCAGCCATCCCGGCGAGCCGGTGGCGGCCAACCTCTCAGCAGAGGCACTGCTCATCGTCCGCGACGGGTTCCGCCGCGGTATGGACGAATCGGCGGTACTGGACGCCTATCGGGTCGGTACGAACGTGGCGTGGCGGTCGTGGATGCAGACCGCATTCACCCTCACCCGTGACCACGACCAGCTGTGCGAGCTGCTCGACGTCACATCACGATCGCTGACGTCGTTCATCGATGCCACCATCGCCGGTATCGGCCATCAGATGCAGATGGAACGCGAGGCACTCACCCGCGGGACCCATGCCGAACGCCGCGAGACCGTCGCGCTGATCCTGGACGGCGCAACCATCTCTCGGCAGCGCGCCGAGAGCCGGCTCGGCTACCGGCTCGAACAGAGCCATACCGCCGCCGTCGTCTGGGGCGACGAGGCGACCATCGACCTGTCCGATCTGGACGCTGCGGCCGAAACGCTGACCCGCACCGAGGGCGGTCCGCGCGCGCTGTCGGTGCTGGCCAGCGCCGCCACCCGATGGGTATGGGTTCCCGGTCCCACCGGGCCGGATCTGACAGGTGTGGTTGACGCGGTTGACGGCCTGCCGGGCGTGCAGATCGCGGTGGGGACCACCACCGGTGGCGTCGACGGGTTCCGGCGCAGCCACCTCGACGCCGTCACCACGCAACGCATGATGATGCGGCTGGGTTCCACCCAGCGCGTCGCCCGATTCACCGACATCGAGTTGGTGGCGCTGATCAGCGCCGAACCCGAGCAGGCCGACCGGTTCATCACCCATACGCTCGGCGACTTCGCCTTCGCCGACGCCGAACTACAACAGACGGTGCTGACGTTCATCCATCAACAGTGCAACACCTCACGCACCGCCGAACACATGTATCTGCACCGAAATACATTGCTGCGCAGGATTACTCGTGCCGATCGGCTGTTGCCCGCACCCGTCGTCGACAACAGCGTGCGAGTGGCGGTCGCATTGGAGGCACTGCGCTGGCGCGGCGTCGTCGGCTGACAATGCCCCTTCGCTCGCGTGTCGCCCCGCCCGTCAGCCGAACAGGCCCGCCCATTCCGCCTGTATCTGGGACACCGCGTGCATGATCCCGACCAACTCGAAACCCGCCGCCAGCGACCCCAGCCCGGTGGCCGCGGCCAGTACAAGACCGAACGCGTCGAGGAGGTCAACGCCGTCGGTGTGACCGCCAGCGGCGTGGTTACTTCCGCCGCGGCCCGTCCCCGGCACGAGCAGTGCTGCTGTGCCGACCACCGATAGCAGCCCCGAACCCATCTGCCAAGCATTGCTGTGTGTAATTCAGCCTTTTATACGGCATTTATCAGGTTCTGGGGATTGATACAACCAGGTGGCTGATCAGGCAACAGGTCGACGCTGGACTGCCTCGCGGATCGGCCGGTCGGGGTCCATCGCGATGCCGAGATTCTCGGCGGTGCCGCCCACGACGCTGACCATGATGGTCGTCAGATACGACACGAACGTCTCGTGGGGCATTCTGCGCGGGCTGTCCAGTTCCGGGCCGAGCCACCAGTCGGTGGCCGAGGTCGCCGTGCCGAAAGCCGCGAACGCCGCCAGGTCCATTGCGCCGCGGTCAAGGTCGAGCTCGCGGAGTTCGTTGCTGAACATGTCGGCGATGGCCAGCGTGATCGTCCGGCCCTCGTTGAGAGTCCGCAGTGTCGACTCCGACCGGGCGCGCACCCGCCCCTGGATGAAGAACCTCACCACGTTGGGATGTGCGTCGACCAGGCTCACGTACTCCTCGACGCTGCGCCGCACGATGTCGCGCAGCGAATTGGTGGCGACGTCGATGGAGGCGAAGATCGCCGACCACAGGTCGTCACGTAACCGGGTGCCGACGGCCTCGAACAGGTCGTCCTTGTCGGTGAAGTGCCGGTAGATCTTGGGCTTGGCGGTGCCGGCCTCCGCGGCGATCTCGCGGACACTGACGTCGGGTCCGAGCCGGTCGATGGCCCGGAACGCTGCGTCGACGATCTCCCTGCGGACCTTCTTACGGTGTTCGCGCCAACGTTCGCTGCGCGCGTCGACCTTCTGCCCGCCGTTGTCGGCCGGGGTGGGTCTGCTGGTTCCGCGCACGTGAAGCACCTTACCGCGTTGCCGCCGCTGACCTGGGGAGACCGGCCGTCGGCTAACATCGCCGCTGTGGTGCAGCGATTCGACCTTGCGATTGTCGGCGGAGGTCCAGCAGGGTCGGCGGCCGCCTGGCAGGCCAGGCAGGCCGGTGCGAGCGTGGTTCTGCTGGATAAGGCCGAGTTTCCCCGCGACAAGCCCTGCGGTGACGGCCTGACCGCGCGCGCGGTGAGCTACCTGCAGAAAATGGGTCTGGCCGAGCAGGTCGACAAGTTTCACCGGGTCAACCGGGTGAAGGTGTTCAGCCCCGGCGAATGGGAGCTGTCGTTTCCGCGCCGGCCCGGGATGCCCGACCACGGATACGTGGCGCGCCGCCCGGAGCTGGACACCCTGTTGCTCAAGCACGCCGAGTCGGCCGGGGCGGAGGTTCGCCAATCCGCCGAGGCCGCGGGTCCGGTGCTCGACGACGCCGGCCGGGTCATCGGGGTGCTGCTCAAGAGCGGCGAGCAGGTGCTGGCCGACGCGGTGATCGCCGCCGACGGCGCCTACTCCCCGATCAAACGGGCACTGAAGCTGGACTCGGACTACAACGGCTACTCGGCGATCGCCATCCGCGCCGAGATGCCCGCGGTGCGGCCCGACGTCGACTCACTCGACATCTACATGAAGCTGGTGTTCCAGGGCGATCAGCTGCCCGGCTACGGCTGGGTGTTCCCGCTCGGTGACGGCCGGGTCAACATCGGCTTGGGCTATGTCAACAGCTACAAGAACTGGCAGGCCATCAACGCCACGCAGTTCCTCGGCGACTTCCTGGAGACGCTGCCGCGGGACTGGGAACTGCCGTCGATCACCGAACTGAAGAAATCCAAGACGGTGCGAGCCTGGCGGCTGCCGATGGGCTTCACCGCGTGGCCGCCGTGGCGGCCCGGGGTGCTGTTCGCCGGGGACTCCCTCGGAGCTGGCCGGCCGACCTCGGGCGCGGGTATCTCCAAGGCGCTGGAGTCCGGGCTGGCGGCCGGTGAGTGCGCAGTCGCGGCGCTGACCAACGGTGGGCCGGACGACTTCACCAACTATGCGCAACGCATGGAAGCGGCGTGGGGCCGGGAATACCGGCGCGGCAGGTACTTTCACAAGTTGGCCGGTACGCCGAAGCTCGCGAACGCCGGTCTGAAGCTGCTCGACAACGCGCGCTTCCGCGACGTGATGCTGGCCCGGTTGTACAAGGGGCAACAGGGTCCGACGCACACCTACTAACGGGCGCCGCTGGCTGCGCCGTCACAGCAGCGCGCCCGCCCGCTGCGTGACACGCGCGTAGATCGGCTCGGCCGCGACGGTGGTGAATGGCACCGCCAGCGGAAATTCAGTGCTCAGCGAGCTGAATTCGCAGTGCCGCACACACGTCGCCAGCGCCAGGGTGGCTTCCAGCATGGCGAAGTGGTCGCCGACGCATTTGCGCGGTCCGGCCCCGAACGGCACATACTGCCACCGGCTGCGGCCCGCGGAGTTCTCTGGGCTGAACCGGTCCGGGTCGAACTCCTCGGGGCGCTCCCAGAGTGCGGGGTCGCGGTGCAGCGCATAGACCCCGACGCCAACCAGCGAGCCGGCCTGTACGCGGAAGCCGTCGACGGCGATGTCGCGCAACACCGTTCGGCCGTTCAGGGCACCGGGTGGGCACAACCGCAGTGCTTCGTGGAGCACCTGGACGGTGTACGGCAGCCGGGCCACGTCGTCGGGGGTCAGTTCGGCCCCGGCCGCGGCCACCTCGGCGGCAACCCTGCGTTGAATGTCGGAGTTGTTGCCCAGCGCCCACAGCGCGTAAGCCAAAGTGGTCGCGGTGGTGTCGTGGCCGGCCAGCATGAACACGATCAACTCATCGCAGATCTCGCGGTCCGTCAGCCCGCGGCCGGTTTCGGGGTCAGTGGCGGCCATCAGCCCGCGCACCAGGGGCGCGTCCCTGTCGGGGTCGTTGCGACAGGCCCGCAGGATGTCCGCGGCAACCCTATGCAGCGTGGCGCTGGCGGCCCGGGCGCGACGGCGCGCCGGGGTCGGCAGCCAGCGCGGGGCGCGCACCGGAGCAAACGCCCGATCCGAAACATATTCCAGCGCGACGCGCATCGGCTCGGTCAGGTCCGCAGCGCGTTCGTCGAGGTCGACGCCGAGCACCGAGCGTCCGAGTGCCCGCAGCGTCAGCCGGCGGCATTCGGCGTCCAGATCAACCGTTGCGCCGTCGCCCCAGTCGGCGGCGACCACCTCGGCGGCCTGCGCCATATGTCCGCCAAAATCGCGGACATGATGCTTGGTGAACAACGGCTGTAACGTGCGCCGCCGGGGCAGCCACGCTTCATTGCGCAGATCGAACAGGTTCGGACCGAGCAGGTGGCGAATCTCATCGTGCGCCGGGGACCGATCGACGTCGCCGCTACTCAGCACATCGTGGACCCCCTGCGGCGAAGTCACCAGCACCATCGGCGGCGCGAGTCGGCGCGGTGCCAGCACCAGTCGGGTCACCGGCCCGCCGGCATCCCGCAATTTCTCGACACCGGTGTGCATCTGCCGCACCTCCCGCACCTGCTGCCGGTACGGCAGCGGGTTCTTCGGCGCCAGCGGCAGCGCCCGAACATCGACGCCGGCATCTCCTACTGTCATGGCAGTCAGCCAACCAGGCCCGATCCACCCCGCGCCTCATCCGAACGGTTGAAATTTTTCCCGGAATTCGCAGAGCAACGGCCGACCACGCGGCGCAGAATGTGCGATATCGGACGCTACGTCCGCTGAGCGAAAGACCTGGGATGCGGCGATGGCGACCCTGGATGACTTCTCCCGCATAGTCGCGACGGTATACAGCTCGGTGCTTACACCCGAGAACTGGACCGCGGCACTCGGCGATCTTCGGCACACCCTCGACGTACAAAGTTGCGCGCTGATACGGGCGGACGGCAACGGCCGATCGGTACAGGCAGCACACCTGGCCCCGCAGGTGCGCTGCGACTACGAGCAGCACTACCACCGGATCGACTACGTGCTCGAAGCCGTGGAACAGGGCCCGGTCGGCGTGCTGCGTGGCGGGCAGTCCCTGGTGGAACTGCAGAGCGACTCGGAGTTCCATCTCGACTGGCTGCGCCCCCTGGAGATGACGGACGGGTTGTTCGTACGGCTCACCGACGGCCCCGCGCCGCTGATGTTCCTTGCCGCCGGGCCACGTCCGCCAACGCCGTTCGTCCCGCTGGTCAGCGCCTTGGTACCGCACCTGCAACAGGCCTTGCGCAGCCAAGCACACCTGGACAACTTGCGCCGTCGCGCCGGTGACCTGAGTGCAGTCACCGGTGCGTTGCGCCTGGCCATCATCGTGGTGACCGCCGGCGCCCATCTCGTCTACGCCAACCGTGCCGCCGAGGAAGTGCTGCGGGCAGCCGATGGACTGCGCATCCGCGCCGGCCGGCTCGAAGCGACTTTCGCCACCACCGACACCACACTGCAGCACAGTATTCGCGCCGCGCTGACGCACCGGGATGCGCCACCGTCGGGGAGTTCCCTGCTGTGTGAGCGCGGCTGTAACGCGCAGCCCTACCTCGTCGAAGTGCTGCCCATCGATCCGGCCGATTCCTCCGGGCCCACCCGGCGAGCCATGGTGGCCATCGACCCGGGCAGCGAATCACGAACGGCTGCAACGCTGTTGAATCGCCATTATGGACTCACGGCCAGCGAAACCCGGATCGCCCTCATGGTGCTCAACGGCCATGACATCAAGGACACGGCCGAACGCATGTCGCTGTCCCAAGCCACCGTCAAAACGCATCTGCAGCATGTGTTCGACAAGACTGGAACTCATCGCCAGGCCGACATCGTGCGACTGCTGGCCGCCCTGCGCTCGCCCTGTCGCGGAGACTGACCGCCCCGGTCAGCGCCGACGCCGCACGGCTGATTCAGAACAGACCGGCCAGTTCGGACCACAACGCGGTGGCGTCGCCCGGATCGAAAGTCGCCGCCATGGAGTCGGCCCCGGGGATGTCGATAATCGGGATGCGCACCCCGCCGGGGAACAACCACTCGTCGAGTATTCCGTCCGGACCGTTGGAGTAATAGTTGGCGAAGACCGGGTTGGTGAGAAAGTCGATCTGGAACAGGTCTTGCGTCGATCCCGTCGGGTCGCTGGTGTAGAAATTTTCGAAGAAGTTGACTCGCGAGATCCCGAACTGCAGCCCCGCCGAGGTCTGCTCCCACACCGTCCCGTCGGCGGGAGCGGCACCCGAACTGTTGAACGCCTGCTGCAGGTTGTTCTCGAAGATCGGGCCGACGCCGCCCAGGGCCTCGTAATCCCGCGCCACCTCGTAATTGCCAATGACGTTCACGCCGCCAGGCTGGTAGATGGAGTAGGGGATGTTCTCCTTAATGCTGGTGTACAGCCCACCGGTGATCTCGTCGACATCGGTCGGCGTACCCGGTCCGCCGGGCGGGAAGAAAATGTCGTTGCTCGACGGCACGGATGGCTCCGCGTGTGCAACTGGGCTGGTCAGCAGCGCTCCCCCGAGGACTGCCCCGGCGACCGCACCAGTGATGAAGGCGAATCTCGCGATGTTTTGACGACTCATGGCTAGCCCCCCAGCTAGTGTTCCGCTGGCCGTACAGCATAGCTGAAATTTAACTGAAGGTACATGAAAATTCTCAAGTCTCTACGCCAACGTTAATACTTTCTATGCGCTCGCGCGGCACGCGGCGCCCCGGACCTCGACGGGTCAGCGCCGACCGCGCTCGGCACGGCCGGGCTTGCGGGCGACCTTGCCCGCAGCGGCTCGGGCGGCCTGCTTGGCCAGGGTCTTCTCCCGAGCGGTGCGCTTGGTTGCCGACTGCGCCTGCCCCCGCGACGAGCCCGCTGTGCGGCCCCGCACGATCCCGACGAACTCCTCGACCAGTTCCGATTGGGGACCCTCCGGAAAAGCCAGCGCCACCGGGCAACTCGGCGCGTCGATGATCGGCCGGTAGGTCAGGTCCTTGCGGTGATGCAGCCGCGCCAGCGACTGCGGAACGACGAGTACACCGAGACCGGCGGCGACCAGTTCTATTGCGTCCTTGGTGGTTTCGGGACGGTGATCGATCCGGGCACCGGGAGCCTGCACCCATTCGACGACGTCGTCGAGCGGCAGCAGTGTCGGCTCGCCATCGAGGTCCGCGGCGCTGATCTCATCGGCGGCCGTCAGGACGTGATCGACCGGCACCACGGCCACCGTCGTCTCCTCGTAGAGCGGGATGACCGACAGCCCCGAGGTGTCGCCCCGCGGCCGCAGTAACGCGACGTCGACCGCGCCGGCCCGCACGGCGTCCGCCGCGGCTGCCGCAGCAACCGAACGCAACTCCAGCGGGACTCCCCCGTGACGTTCGGTCCAGATCCGGGCCCACTTCGCGGGCGTCGCACCGGGGACATACCCGAGGGTCAGCGAGAGCGGCGCCACCGGATCAGGCTACCGATAGGCTGCTGCCATGAGCAGGCCGAACGCACAGTCCATGAAACCCGCCACGGCGGCGAAGAAGCTGGACGTGTATCTGCCCGCGACACCGGTGGAGTTCCAGGAGAACCCAATCACCCGAAGCGAGCTCACTGCCCTGCAGGCGGACCCGCCGCAGTGGCTCAAGGACCTCCGCAAGAACGGGCCGCACCCGAAGAACCTGGTGGCGGCCAAGCTCGGCGTCTCGATCGCAGCTCTCGCGCGCGGCGGCGTCGGCAATGCACTCACCACCGAACAGATCGATGCACTGCTGGCCGAGAAGCCGGACTGGCTGGTCGCCGAACGCGAGGGCTACCAGGAGGTGTTGCGCGAACAACGTCGCCTCAAAGCACTGCAGGCAGACCAGGCTCGCGGGAACTGATACCGGACAGCGCCCGCGGGCCCACATAGTGGGCGATCTCCAACGCAGTCATCACCGCCAGCCGGCGCTGGCCGGGCGGGTATCCCAACAGCTCGGTCGCACTGGCGACGCGCTGCAGCACGGTGTTGCGATGCGTGTGTAGCCGCGCGGCGGCCGCCGAGGCGCTGTCGGCTTCGGCGAGGAAGGTCCGCAACGTGTGACGAAGCCGCGCGCCGCGCTCGTCGTCGACGGCAAGCCGGCCGAGGGTCTCGGCGACGAATCGCGCGGCTTCCCGTTCGTCGCCGGCAATGGCCCGGATCGGCTCCAGGTCAGTGGAGGTGACCAGACGATCCCCGCCAGGGTTGTCGCCGACGATCTGCGCAGCGGCCATCGCCGCGGCGTGAGAGGCGCGAAAGCCCGCCTGCCCGGCCAGTGTCGGCCCTGCCGCGGCACGCATTCCGGCGGGTGCGCTTCGCATCACCTTCCCGAGAGCACTCGGTGCAGGCACCCCGTCCGAGCCGATCCACGCCCACAGTGTCCGCACGCCTGCGGCAATCGTCAACGGCTTCCCGGAACGCACGGAGCGCGCGAGTTCGGTTGCCACCGTTTCCAATTCGCCGTTGTCGACAGCAGAGCCGTCCAGCCACAACACCAACGCGGTGTGGCGGCGCGTCAGCTCATAGCCCAGCCGGCCGGCCGCGACGCGTTCATCGATCGGCGCGCCGTCGAGGATCAGCCGAACCGTCTCCATCCGCCGGGCGAGTGCGCCGCCGGCCGTCTCCTCGTGCAGGCGCTGAGCCTCGGCGACGAGCGCCAGCAGCACCGTGTCCACGTAGGCGAACAGCACCGTGGCGAAGCGGTCGATCATCTCGACGAGCTGCGGGCCGGACGGAGCCACCAGGGGGGCGAGCTGCATGAAGCGCTGCCAGACCGCCATCTGCCCGCGCCGATACGCCTGGAAGATCACGTCCAGGTCCAGGCCCCGGCGCACCACGGTCTGGACGACGTCGTAGGCCTCACGCGGCGGGTCGGGCAGCGTCACATTCGTCGGGTCCGCGAGCACCGAGTGCAGCACCTGCGCCACGTTCGCCCGGTTGCTGGCGGCCATCTCCTCGGTGATGGCGCGGTCGGCGGCCAGACCCGGAGCGATCTCGAGCTCGGCGGCGTTCATGGTGGCGACCAGGTCGTCGAGTTCGGCAAGCATGCGGCTGGCGAGCTCGGCCAGCTGTCGGGAGGAGTCGTCGACCACCGAGTCAGGATATGTCATTTCATACATTCAATGCGACCAATAATGTAGATGACGCCATATCCAAGCGAGTAATTAATCCATAATGTGATTGCTGTCACCAGCCTGGATCACTAGGAGTCCCGATGGCCACCAACAGCACGACGCAAACCGACTTCGATGTCGTCATCATCGGCGCCGGCATCTCCGGGATCGGCGCCGCCTACCACTTGAAGACGCATCGCCCTGCGACGTCGTTCGCGATCCTGGATGGCCGATCAGACATCGGGGGAACCTGGAGCCTGTTCAAATACCCCGGAATTCGCTCCGACTCGGATATGCCCACGTTCGGCTTCGGGTTCAAGCCGTGGACCCACAAGCAGTCGATCGCCGACGCCCACGTCATCCTCGACTACCTCAACGAAGCGGTCACCGAGAACGGGATCGATGAACACATCCGCTTCGACACCAAGGTGGTCTCGGCCGACTTCGACACCCGCACCGGCCGCTGGAGCATCCACACCGTCACCGGTGGCCAATCCGCCACCTACACAGCCAAATTCGTCTACTCGGGTACCGGCTACTACAACTACGAAGCCGGATACACCCCGGAGTTCCCCGGGATCGAGGACTTCGGCGGCCAGGTGATCCACCCGCAGCACTGGCCCGAAGACCTCGACTACCACGGCAAGAAGGTCGTGGTGATCGGCAGCGGCGCCACCGCCGTAACCCTGATCCCGGCGATGGCCGGCACGGCCGCCCACGTCACGATGCTGCAGCGCTCACCGAGCTATGTGTTTTCCCTGCCCGGCGAGGACGCGATCGCCAACACCCTGAAAAAGGTGATGGGCCCGCACCGCGCCTACGCCATCACCCGGCGCAAGAACATCGCACTCAACCGGGGCCTGTTCAAGGCCTGCATGCGGGCCCCATCGCTGATGCGCCGGCTGCTGATGGCCAACGTGCGCTGGCGGCTGCCGAAGGGCTTCGATGTGGACACCCACTTCGGCCCGAAGTACGACCCGTGGGATCAGCGGCTGTGCATGGTGCCCAACGGTGATCTGTTCAAAGCGATCTCGTCGGGGCGGGCCTCGGTGGCCACCGACCAGATCGACACCTTCACCGAAACCGGCATCGCACTGAAGTCGGGCCAGCACCTCGACGCCGACATCGTGGTCACCGCGACGGGGCTTGACCTGCTGCCGCTGGGCGGCATCGAACTGAGCATCGACGGGGCTCCGGTCGACATCGCCGACACCGTCGCCTACAAGGCGATGATGCTCAGCGGGGTACCGAATTTCGTCTTCGCGTTCGGCTACACCAACCTCGCGTGGACGCTCAAGGTGGACTTGGTGTGCGCGCACATGATCCGGCTGCTCGACCACATGGACGCGCATGGCCACACGGTCGTCACCCCGGTCCTGCCCGGGTCCGGTGTGGAGCGCGTCCCCATGCTGGAGATGAGTTCCGGCTACATCCAGCGCAAGATCGCCGCGTTCCCCAAGGCCGGCACCACCGGACCGTGGACGATCAAGATGGCCTACGAGGACGACATCGCGCGTCTGAAGCACGGCCCGGTCACCGATCCGGCCCTGCGGTTCTCCTCGCCGTCCGCGATCAGGCTCGTGGCGTCATGATGGCCACTTAGAGCGCCCAAATTCCGGTTTCGGGTAACCTGGCGGCCAATCCCCCTAACCAGAGGAAGGTATGCCATGCCCGGCAAACGCCGCGTAACACTGCTACTGGCTGCGGTCGCCACCGCGGGCGCAGCCCTGGCCGTCGTACCCACTGCGGTGGCGCCGCAGGCGCACGCCGGGATCTGCCCAGGCGTCCTGGGCCCGGTCTTCGTGCCCGGCCCCTGCGGTCCGGGCCTGCTGGGCGCACTGGTGAATGACGCTGTCGTAGGCGCCACTGCCGGTGCCGTCGGCGGTGCGATCGACGCGCCACGCGGCACCCGGCACGCGCAGACCGATGACATCGCCGCACAGCAGAGCGCCGGCCTGCCACCCTGCTACACCCCGTCGGGTCAGCCGTTCTACACCGCCGCCGGCGAACCGTGCCCCGCGGGGATGGATCACCCCCCGGCCGGAAAATCGGAACCTGCGCCTAAGACCTAGCCAGCAGCCGCCGGAGCCAGGCCTGGTAAGCAGGAAATTTTCGGCGGCCACCGGATCCGCGCCGTCAGCGACCAGCCATCACAACATGCAGCTGACGCAGTTCTCCACCTGCGTGCCCTCCAGCGCCATCTGCCGCAACCGGATGTAGTAGAGCGTCTTGATTCCCTTGCGCCAGGCGTAGATCTGCGCCTTGTTCACATCACGGGTGCTGGCGGTGTCCTTGAAGAACAACGTCAGCGAAAGCCCCTGGTCCACGTGCTGGGTGGCCGCGGCGTAGGTGTCGATGATCTTCTCGTAGCCGATCTCATAGGCGTCCTGGTAGTACTCCAGGTTGTCGTTGGTCATGTAGGGCGCCGGATAGTAGACCCGGCCGATCTTGCCTTCCTTGCGGATCTCCACCCGCGCCACGATCGGGTGGATCGACGACGTCGAGTGGTTGATGTAGGAGATCGATCCGGTCGGCGGAACGGCCTGCAGGTTCTGGTTGTAGATCCCATGAGCCTGCACGGCATCCTTCAATCGGAGCCAGTCGTTCTGGTCGGGGATCCGGATGCCCGCGTCGGCGAACAGCTCACGCACGCGTGCCGTCTTGGGCTCCCAGATCTGCTCGGTGTACTTGTCGAAGAACTCACCCGAGGCGTACTTGGACTTCTCGAAGCCCTTGAACGTCTGACCCCGTTCCAGGGCAAGACGATTCGAGGCCCGCAGTGCGTGATAGAGCACCGTGTAGAAGTAGATGTTGGTGAAGTCGATGCCCTCTTCCGAGCCGTAGAAGATGCGCTCCCGGGCCAGGTACCCGTGCAGGTTCATCTGGCCCAACCCGATAGCGTGCGAGTCGTTGTTGCCCTGCTCGATCGACGGCACCGACCAGATGTGGGTCTGATCCGACACCGCGGTCAGCGCGCGGATCGCGACCTCGATGGTCTGACCGAAGTCCGGCGAGTCCATCGCCTTGGCGATATTCAGCGAGCCGAGGTTGCAGGAGATGTCCTTGCCCACCTTGGCGTAGGACAGGTCCTCGTTGAACACCGACGGCGTGGAGACCTGCAGGATCTCCGAGCACAGGTTCGAATGGGTGATCTTGCCTTCGATCGGGTTCGCCCGGTTCACCGTGTCCTCGAACATGATGTAGGGGTAGCCCGACTCGAACTGCAACTCGGCCAAGGTCTGGAAGAACTCGCGCGCCTTGATCTTGGTCTTGCGGATCGCCGAGTTGTCCACCATCTCGTAGTACTTCTCGCTGACCGAGACGTCGGCGAACGGCACGCCATAGACCTTCTCCACGTCATACGGCGAGAACAGGTACATGTCCTCGTTCTTCTTGGCCAGCTCGAAGGTGATGTCGGGAATCACCACGCCCAGGCTCAGCGTCTTGATCCGGATCTTCTCGTCGGCGTTCTCCCGCTTGGTGTCCAGGAACCGATAGATGTCGGGATGGTGGGCGTGCAGGTACACCGCGCCCGCACCCTGGCGGGCACCGAGCTGGTTGGCGTAGGAGAACGAGTCCTCCAGCAGCTTCATGATCGGGATGACGCCCGAGGACTGGTTCTCGATGTTCTTGATCGGCGCGCCGTGCTCACGAATGTTGCTCAGCAGCAACGCCACTCCCCCGCCGCGCTTGGACAGCTGCAGCGCGGAGTTGATCGACCGGCCGATCGACTCCATGTTGTCCTCAATGCGCAGCAGGAAGCAGCTGACCGCCTCGCCGCGCTGCTTCTTGCCGGAGTTCAAAAACGTCGGCGTGGCCGGCTGGAAGCGGCCGTCGATGATCTCCTCGACCAGTTGCTCGGCCAGCTTGGTGTCACCGGCGGCCAAGGTCAACGCAACCATGCACACCCGGTCTTCGAACCGCTCCAGATAACGCTTGCCGTCAAAGGTTTTCAGCGTGTAGGAGGTGTAGTACTTGAACGCCCCCAGGAACGTCGGGAACCGGAACTTCTTGGCGTAGGCCCGGTCCAGCAGCGACTTGACGAAGTTTCGCGAGTACTGGTCAAGCACCTCGCGCTCGTAGTAGTCCTTCTGAACGAGGTAGTCCAGCTTCTCGTCCTGATTGTGGAAGAACACCGTGTTCTGGTTGACGTGCTCCAGGAAGTACTGGCGGGCAGCCAGCACATCCTTGTCGAACTGGATCCTGCCGTCGCCGTCGTACAGGTTGAGCATCGCGTTGAGCGCGTGGTAATCCAGCTCTCCCACCGCAGCACCGTGATTGGTTTCGGTTACCTGCTCTGCAGTTGCAACGGTTGGTGGCATTCCTCGTCCTTCCAGAATTCGGCCAAGCCCGCGCGGACGGTTTGGACGTCCTCGTCGGTTCCCATCAATTCGAATCGGTACAGATACGGCACTCCGCACTTGCGGGCGACGACGTCGCCGGCGTAGCAGAACTCGGTGCCGAAGTTGTTGTTGCCGGCGGCGATCACCCCGCGCAGCAGCGACCGGTTGTGTTCGTTGTTCAAAAACGCGATGACCTGTTTGGGCACATACCTGGCATCGCTGATGTCGGGCCGCTTGTGGCCGCCGCCGTAGGTGGGTAGAACCAGCACGAACGGCTGGTCAACCTCGATGTTGCCGTGCAGCGGAATCCGGATGGCCGGCAGGTTCAGCTTCTGCACAAAGCGGTGAGTGTTCTCCGAGACCGAGGAGAAGTACACCAGGTTGCATTGCGGATCGGCAGCCACGGCGACCTCCTTCAGCTCTCAGTCAGACTCCACCCGCACCCGACCGGCGGCCAGTTATGCGCTGAGTGCGGTCTGGGCCAGCGACTTGATGCGGTCCGGCCGGAATCCCGACCAGTGCTCGTCGCCGGCGACGACCACCGGGGCCTGCAGGTAGCCCAGCGCCATCACGTAGTCACGCGCCTCGGAGTCCATCGAGATGTCGACGACCTCGTAGGCGATGCCCTGGTTGTCCAACGCTTTGTAGGTGGCGTTGCACTGCACGCAGGCGGGCTTGGTGTAGACGGTGATGCTCATGCGGCAGACTCCTCAGCGAATCCTGGACAACGAACGGATGATGGATCGGTACTAGGTTCAACAGGCCGCCAAGACTTCGATTCTCCAGCTCCCCCAGCCGTGGCAGGGCACCAGATCGATGCCGGTTGCCGCGGCCCGGATGGCCGGAAAATCCCGGGCCTGTCGGTTTCACGAACACTACACCTAGTGGTCGGGTGGCGGTACAGATACCAGATGTTCTGAACAACATTCTTGAAATTCGCTGGTTGTGACCATGTGGCGCGCAGGCCGTCGGCGTGTCGCATCTCACAATCAGGCCATCTGCCGCTCATAACACGCAGGTCTACCACCTGCCACCGACAACGCCGGCGGTGACCGGCCGGCCGTCGCGCCCCAGCAAAGCCCGCGCGGCAGCGGTCAGCGGCTGCCGGCCAGCACCGGTTCCGCGAGCTCGGCGGCCTCGGCCGGGACCTCGGGGCACTTGCGGCGCAGGCGTCCACCGAGAACGCCCAGCACCACCGGCACCACCGACACCACAACGACCGTCAACAGGATCAGGTCGATGTGGCCCTGGACGAACGCGATTCCCCCCAGCAGGTATCCCAGCAAAGGGACTCCGGCGCCCCACAGCACCGATCCGGCGACGCTGTAGGCGGTGAAGGTTCGGTGCGGCATCCCGGATGCGCCCGCCATCACCGGGGTCAGCGTGCGCACCACGGCCACAAAGCGCGCCAGCAGCACCGTCAGCGCGCCGCGAGTCTCGAAGTAGTTCCGGGCCCGGGCGATGTACTGCCGGCCGAGTCGTCGGGCACCGGGGCGTTCCAGCACCGCTGGTCCGGCCTTGGCCCCGATGAGATATCCGCACTGGTCGCCGGCTACCGCGGCCAGCGGGATGGTGAGCAGTAGCAGCCACAGCGGGACGGCGGAGTGCGGTTGAGCGGCGAGGACGCCGGCGGTGAACAGCAGCGAGTCGCCGGGTAGGAAGAACCCCACCAGCAGCCCGGTTTCGATGAACACCACGGCCAGCACCCCCAGCAGCCCGAACGTGGCGATCAGGATGTCCGGGTTGGTGGTCATGTCGCCAGCTTGTCGGGCGGGCGCTGTGGTGGCGCTGAGAACGCGGCGAACCCGCTGGTCGGGCTCTGCTGTACTGGTGTCGTGCGGATACTGCTGGTCGAAGACGAGACCCGGCTGGCCGAGACGGTGCGCCGGGGGCTGGTCAGCGAGGGATTCGTCGTCGATGTCGAACACGACGGCGCCGAGGGCCTGGAGGCCGCCCTCGCCGGCGAGTACGACGTGATCGTGCTCGACATCATGCTGCCCGGCCTCAGCGGCTACCAGGTGCTCCGCGAGCTGCGGGAGCAGCAGGTCTGGACGCCGGTGCTGATGCTGTCTGCCAAGGACGGCGAATACGACCTGGCCGACGCCTTCGACATCGGTGCCGACGACTACCTGACCAAGCCGTTCTCGTTCGTGGTCCTGGTGGCGCGGTTGCGCGCGTTGATGCGCCGCGGCGCCCCGGAGCGTCCGACGGTGCTCACCGCGGGAACACTCACGCTGGATCCGGCGCGGCGCCGGGTGACCCGGGGCGACACCGTGCTCAGCCTGACACCGCGGGAGTTCGGCGTGCTGCACTTCCTGCTGCGGCATCGCGGTGACGTCGTCACCAAGTCCGAGATCCTGCGGTCGGTGTGGGATACGAACTACTCCGGCGACGACAACGTCGTCGAGGTCTACATCGGCTACCTGCGCCGCAAGATCGACGCGCCGTTCGGGCTGGCCACCATCGAGACGGTGCGCGGCGCCGGCTACCGGCTGTGCTCCGACACCGACGGCTGATCGGGCGGATCCTGTTGCGGCAGTGCGACGGTGAACACCGCCCCGCCGCCGGGCGCGTCGCCGACGGTGACGGTGCCGTGGTGGGAACGCACCACTTCGTCGACGATCGCCAGACCGAGCCCGGTTCCACCGGACGCCCTGGTCCGGGCGGCGTCGAGCCGGACGAACCGTTCGAAGACCCGGCTCCGGTCGTCGACCGGGATTCCGGGGCCGTCATCGGCCACCGTGACGAGGACACGCCCCGGCTCGGTACGGCAGGTCAGCGTCACCGTGGTGCGGGCGTAGCGGGCCGCATTGTCGACCAGGTTGCGGATCACCCGGGACAGGGCCGCGGTGTCCCCCACCACCCGGCACGCCCGGATATCGGTCACCACCTCGACTTCGCCGTCCAGCCGGCTCGCCTCGGCCGCCAGCAGATCGTCGATGTCGACGTCGTCGCGACGCAACCCCAGTGCGCCCTCGTCGGAACGGGCCAGCAGCAGTAGGTCTTCGATCAGCTCACTCATCCGGCGCGACTCCGGCAGCAGCGATTCGTCGATCAGGTCGCGATCCATCAGCTCCGGCCGGCCGGCCGCCAGCTCGAGCGCGGTGGTGATGGTCGCCAGCGGACTGCGCAGCTCATGCGAGACATCGCTGACCAGGCGCAGCTGGGCGGCCCGGCCGTGCTCCAGCCGGGCCAACATGGCGTTCATCGTCGTCGCCAACTCGGCGATCTCGTCACCGGTTCGCGGAACGGGCACCTGCTCGGTGAGGTCGGCACTCGAGATCGAGGCCACCCGGGCGCGGATGGCCTCCACCGGCCGCAGCGCCGCGCCCACCAGCCGGTAGGTGCCCACCGCCACCAGGGCGACCAGCAACGGCGCGCCGAGGGCGAGCAGAACCCCCACCTTCGCCACGATCGACTCGACCGGTTCGCGGTTCACCGCCACCAGAATGGTGACGGGCTCCCCATCGGCGGCAGCGCCGCGGGCCGACACCCAATACTCCACGCCGGCAGGCGTTTCGACGCGACCCAGGTAACGCGCTTGGCCGTCATCGAGGTGCACCACGGCCAGCGGCGACCGGGGAGCGCCGTTGGAGGCGGCCCGGATCACGCTGGCCTGCCCGACCACCTGCACGACACCGATCTGTCCATCGGTGGCCAACAGCGTCGAATCCAGGTCGTCGAGGTCATCGGAGGCCAAGGCGGCGGCGATGCGTTCGGCACGCAGTCCGGCCGCGGTCTCGGCGGTCGATTCCAGCGACCGGTACAGCACCACCAGCAGGACGGCGCCGGCGACCGCCAGGCACAGGGTCATCACCACCGCGGCGGCCAGCGCCGACCGACTGCGGACACCGGCTTGCAGTGGCCGCAGCCGCTCGATGATGGCCCGCACCCCACTCGTCGTGCCGCTCACCTGACCTCCCGGTTCGTCGTGTCAGCACCCAGCATGCTCGCCATCGTGTCCCGCCGCCGCTGTGTCACCGCTGAGGGATAGCCTGCCGGGCATGCTGTCGACGCTGGCCGTGCGGGGCTACCGCTCACTGCGCGACCTGGTGTTGCCGTTGAGCCCGCTGACCGTCGTGACCGGCGCCAACGGCACCGGCAAGTCGTCGCTGTATCGGGCGCTGCGACTGTTGGCCGACTGCGGCCGCGGTGAGGTGATCGGTTCACTGGCACGTGAGGGCGGCCTGGAGTCGGTGCTGTGGGCGGGCCCGGAGCAACTCGGCGAGGCACGGCGCAGCGGAACCACCCAGGGCACCGTTCGCAGCCGCCCGGTCTCCCTGGAGATGGGCTTCGCCTCCGACGACTTCGGCTACCTGGTCGATCTGGGTCTGCCGCAGGATCCCGGGCACGCCTCCGCCTTCGCCCATGACCCGGAGATCAAGCGGGAGACCGTGTTCGCCGGGCCGGTGCCGCGCCCGGCCGCGACCCTGGTCCGTCGCACCCGGGGCCTGGCCGAGGCCAATGGCGGTGACGGCTTCGAGGAGCTGTCCCGCAGCCTGCCGACCTATCGCAGTGTGCTGGCCGAATTCGCCCACTCCGGCACGCATCCCGAGCTCTCGGCGGTCCGGGATCGCTTGCGCGGCTGGCGTTTCTACGACGGATTCCGGGTCGACGCGGGCGCGCCGGCCCGCCGGCGGCACGTCGGCACCCGCACCCCGGTGCTCGGCGACGACGGCGCGGACCTGGCCGCAGCGGTGCAGACCATCATCGAGTCAGGCAGCGAGGACCTGCATCGTGCGGTGGCCGCCGCGTTCGACGGCGCCGCCTTGTCCGTCGCGGTGCACGACGGGCTGTTCGATCTGCAATTGCACCAGCGCGGGATGCTGCGGCCGCTGCGGGCGGCGGAGTTGTCCGATGGCACCCTGCGGTTTCTGCTGTGGGCCGCGGCGCTGACCAGCCCGCAGCCGCCGTCGTTGATGGTGCTCAACGAGCCCGAGACGTCCCTGCATCCCGAGCTGGTCGCCCCGTTGGCCGGGTTGATCCGCTCGGCCGCACAACAGACCCAGGTCGTCGTCATCACCCATGCGCCGACGCTGCGGGAAGGCCTGGACACCGACGGCGGCGCGATCGAACTCGTGCGGGATTTCGGCGAGACCCGCGTCAACGGCCAGGGCCTGCTCGACGCCCCGGCCTGGCACTGGGGCAGCCGTTAGACCCGACCGGGCCGCAGCGCCCGACTGAACAACACGTTGGCCTGACGCATGGCCACGCTGTAGGGCAGCCAGGCCAGCCGTTTGAACGCATACAGGGCCCGGATGTCACCGGAGGTGTAGATCAGGTAGCGGTTGCGCGCCACCCCGGCCAGGATCTTGTCCGCCGCCTTCTCCGGGGACACGGCATGGCCGGCAAAGCGGCCCACCCATTTCTCCACGTGCGGGTCTTCGCGGTCCACGCCGGCGATCTCGACGGTGTTGACCAGCCCTGTCTTGACCGCGCCGGGCACCACCACCGATACCCCGATCTTGTGCCGGGCCAGGTCGAACCGCAGCACTTCGGAGACCCCGCGCAGGCCGTACTTGCTGGCGGAATAGGCCGCGTGCCAGGGCAAGGCGACGATGCCGGCGGCCGAGGACACGTTGACCAGGTGACCGCCGCGACGGCCGGCGACCATCGGCGGCAGGAACGTCTCGATGACGTGGATCGGCCCCATCAGGTTGATGTCGACCATCTTGCGCCACTGCTCGTGGCTCAGCTGGTCGACGGTCCCCCACGCCGACACCCCGGCGATGTTCATCACGACGTCCATCGCGCCGTGGCGGGCGTGGATGTCGGCGCCGAACGCGGCTACCTCGTCGTAGTCGGCGATGTTGAGGCTGCGATGCTCGGGTACCGCCGCGCCCAGGGCGCGTGCGTCGGCAACCGTCTCGGCCAGGCCCTCTTCGTTGCGGTCGGTCAGGTACAGCTCGGCCCCCAACTCGGCCAGCCGCAATGCGGTGGCCCGGCCGATCCCGCTGGCTGCTCCGGTGATGAAGCACCGCTTACCCCGGTAGTGCTGCGCTACACGTGTCATGGACGCAGACGATACCGGCGGTTCAGCGAGGCTCGACGAAGGAGAGCCGAAGCTGGGACCGCCGCATCGGCCCGCCGGTACCGCCGACCGGTGATTCAGTCCCGCGCGCCGCCCCACAGCGCATTGCGCCACAACGCTTCGAGCACCCGCACGCCGCGGGACACGTCACCGTCGGGCCCCACGTAGGCGGTCTCGCCGGCGAGCATGAACGCGGTGGTCGCGGCAAGGGTTCGGACCAAAGTCGGAATGTCGTCGCTGATCGGGTGCGCGGTGCCCGCAGCGATCTCGTCGTTGACCACACCGACGATCTGGTTGATCACCGCGTCGATCTGGGCGTCGAGCAACTCCCGGATCTCGGCGTCGCTGTTGCGGGCGGCGTTGCACGCCGACATCACCGGATCGTTGTGGGCGTAGACCGCGGCCGCACTGCCCACCATGCGCTCGGCGAACGCCGCGGTGGACTCGTCGGCGCCGCGAGGCGCGAAGTAGTGGGTGAGCTCTTCGAGCTCGCGGGTCGCCTCGGCCATGATCTGGGCCAGGACGGCGTATTTGGAGTCGAAGTAGAAATAGAACCCCGAGCGCGCAACACCGGCCCGGTCGCTGATGGTGCTGACCGACAGCTCCGCGAACGGCTTCTCCTCCAGCAGATCCCGCACTGCCTGCACAATCGCCTGACGCTGCTTGTCGCCGCGCCGGACGGGGAGGCCACCGGAAGCCTGCTCCTCCGCGTCGTGCTGGTTGCTCACCCGAAGAACCTTGCACCACGCCGCGCCGGATTCAAACTTGACACGCGTCAATTTTAATCTGAGGATTAGGGGCGGCGTGACCGCCACCACAGTTATCCAGCCCGGCAAGGAGCGTCTGTGACCACTATCAGCACCCCGCACTATCTCCTCGACCAAGCCCGGCGCCGATTCGTCCCCACCCTGAACACCATCCCCGGCCTGGGCCGGATCGAGAAGCGGTTGCTGAATGCGAACTGGCCGCAGAAGACGCTGGCCGACCCACCGCCGGGCAGCGGCCTCAAGCCGGTGATGGGCGATTCGGGCCTTCCACTGCTCGGCCACATCATCGAGATGTTCCGGGGTGGGCCGGACTTCTGCCTGCACCTCTACGAGAAGTACGGCCCGGTCTACCTGGCCGAGTCACCGATCCTGAGCTCGATCGTCGCGCTCGGGCCCGACGCCACGCAGACGATCTTCGCCAACAAGAACAAGGACTACTCCACCACCGGCTGGATCCCGGTCATCGGGCCGTTCTTCAACCGCGGGCTGATGCTGCTCGACTTCGAGGAGCACCTGGGGCACAAGCGGATTCTGCAGGGCGCGTTCACCCGGCCACGGCTGGCCAGCTACGTCGAGGACATGGACAAGGTGGCCACCGCGCTGGTGGCCGACTGGCCCACCGACGACGCCCGATTCCTGTTCCATCCGGCAGCCAAGGAACTGACGCTGGACGTGGCCTCGGTGGTCTTCATGGGCCACGACCTGGGCGCCGATCACCGCCAGCTGGCCAAGGTCAACCACGCCTTCGAGCAGACCATCCGCGCGGGCGGCGCACTGGTGCGGACCGCGATGCCACCGTTCAAGTGGTGGCAGGGCATGCAGGGCCGCAAGGTGCTCGAGGAGTACTTCTACGCCCGCGTCGCCGACCGCCGCAAGGTCGAGGGCACCGACATGCTGACGGTGTTGTGCCACACGGCCGACGACGACGGCAACACCTTCAGCGACGAAGACATCGTCAACCACATGATCTTCTTGATGATGGCCGCGCACGACACCACGACGTCAACGTTGACCAGCATGGTGTACAACCTGGCCGCCAACCCGCAGTGGCAGGACCGGGCCCGCGAAGAATCGGATCGGCACGGCGACGGGCCGCTGGACATAGAGTCGCTGGAGAAGCTGGAAACCCTGGACCTGGTGATGGACGAGTCCCTGCGACTGGTCACCCCGCTGGGTTTCAACATGCGTCAAGCCGTGCGTGACACCGACCTGCTGGGGCATTACATTCCGGCCGAAAGCTACGTGATCACCTGGCCGGGCATGAACCACTGGCTGCCCGAGATCTACACCAACCCAAGGCAATTCGACCCGGAACGCTTCCTGGAGCCGCGTGCCGAGCACAAGAAGCACCGCTACGCCTTCGCGCCGTTCGGCGGCGGCGCGCACAAGTGCATCGGGATGAACTACGGCCGCCTCGAGGTCAAGACCGTCCTACACCGGATGCTGCGCCGCTACCGCATCGAACTCGCCCGCCCCGGATACCAGCCGCGCTGGGACTACGGCGGCATGCCCATCCCGATGGACGGCATGCCGATCATGTTGCGCCCGCTGTAATCCCACGCCCCCCTTAGGCGCGAGGGTGCAGAAGTGTCCGCCAAAGTCCCAGGTGAAGCCGAACATTTCTGCACCCTCGGCAGGGAGGGGCGGGGCGCTGGCGTGCATCAGTCCAGGATGCGCCGGGCCACATTCGTGGTCATCAGGTCGAGCAACTCGTCGGCGCGGCCGGCCAGGATGGTCCGGATCGCATAGAGCGAGAATCCCTTGGCCTGCTCGGCGGTGATCGCCGGCGGGATCGACAGTTCCTGGCGGGCGGTGACGACGTCGACGACGGCCGGGCCATCGTAGGCGAACGCCTCGGTGAGGGCCGCTTCCAAATCGGCGGGCTGTTCCACCCGTCTCCCGAACATGCCCAGCGCTGTCGCTACCGCGCCGAAGTCGGGGTTGTCCAGCTCGGTGCCGAAATTGACGATGCCGGCGGCCTTCATCTCCAGTTCGACGAAGTTCAGCGACGAGTTGTTGAACACGATCATCTTGACCGGCAGCCGGTTCTGCCTCAGCGTGAGCAGCTCCCCGAACATCATCGCCAGCCCGCCGTCGCCGGCCAGCCCGATCACCTGCCGGCCCCGATCGGCGGTCTGCGCGCCGATCGCATGCGGCAGTGCGCACGCCATGGTGCCGTGGTTGAACGAGCCGATCAGCCGCCGTCGTCCGTTCATGGTCACATACCGTGCCGCCCACACCACCGGGGAACCGACGTCGACGGTGAACACCGCATCGTCATCGGCCAGTCGATTAGCCACCGCGGCAACATATTCCGGCCGGATCGGGGTCCGGTCCCGGTCGTTGGCCGCCAACGAGTCCAGCCGTCGTCGGGTCTTGGCGTAGTGCCGCAGCGACCGCTCCAGATGGGTGCGGTCGGTCTTGGGCGCCAACAGCGGCCGCAGTGCGGCGACGGTGTCGGCCACCGTGCCGCGCAGCCCCAGATCGATCGGGGTGCGCCGACCCAGGTTTCGGCCGCGGATGTCGACCTGGATGATCTGCGCGCGATCGGGATAGAACTGCTGGTAGGGAAAGTCAGTGCCCAGCATCAGGAGCAGGTCGGCTTCGGCGATCGCCTTGTAGCCGGACGCGAATCCGAGCAGTCCCGTCATGCCCACGTCGTGAGGATTGTTGTACTCGATGTATTCCTTGCCGCGTAACGCGTGCACGACCGGTGCCTGCAGGGCGCGCGCCAAGTCCATCACCTGGTCGTGGGCGCCGGCCACCCCGGCACCGGCCAGGATGGTGACCCTGTCCGCGGTATTGAGCATGCCCGCCGCCGCAGCCAGCCCGCGCTCGTCGGGGCGGCACACCGAGGCGGTCGGCCGCACCGGACGCTGCCCCCAACCGGTGGCATCCAGGCGGTGGCTGAAGATCTCACCGGGCACCACCACCACAGCGACGCCGCTCTCCTCCACCGCCGCGCGCATCGCCATCTCCAGGATTCGTGGCGCCTGTTCGGGAGTGCTGATCAGCTCGCAGTAGACGCTGCACTCGCGAAACAGGTTCTGCGGGTGGGTTTCCTGGAAGTAGTCCGAGCCGATCTCGGCCAGCGGGATATGGGCGGCGATCGCCAGCACCGGCACCCGGCTTCGGTGCGCGTCGAACAGCCCGTTGATCAGGTGCAGGTTGCCAGGACCGCAACTGCCGGCACACACCGCCAGCCCGCCGGTCAGGGCGGCATCAGCGGCAGCGGCGAATGCTGCGGTCTCCTCGTGGCGAACCTGTTCCCAGCTGAAATCGCCGGCCCGGCGGATCGCATCGGTGAAGCCGTTGAGACTGTCCCCCGGGATGCCGTACACGCGGTGCACCCCGCTGCTCTGCAGGGTGGCGATGACGTGGTCTGCGACGGTTGCCATCCAGCGCCTCCTAACTGGCGACCGTGCAGAAAAGTTCGCCGCCACCAGGGACTTTGGCGGACTCTTCTGCACGCTCGCGGAGGGGTTTACCCCCGAAACGCTACTTGATCAGCGGGTCGCGGGGCATCCCCAGAATCCGCTCGGCGATCTGGTTGCGGGTCACCTCCGAGGTCCCGCCGGCGATCGCGATGCCGCGCGCGCCCATCACCATCCGGGCCGCCATCGCACCCGGCCCGTCATCCAGCGCGACGTCGGACCCCAGCAACGCCGCCCCGATGGCCGCGCCGTCGCCCATGTGCTCGGCGAGCTTGAGTTTGGTGACGTTGCCCTCCGGGCCGGGACCCGCGCCGGCGATGCTGCGCGCCGCACGGCGCAGGTTCAGCAGGCGCAGCGCGTGCTCGTCGGCGACGAAGCGGCCGACCCGGACCTCGGCGTCGGCCACCGAATTCCGGTGCTGCTGCGCCAGCGCGATCAGCCGCTGGTCGACGCCGGCGGTGTAGGAGCCGCCGCCGCCGATGCTGACCCGCTCATTGCCCAGGGTGGCGCGGGCCACCTTCCAGCCGCCGTTGATCTCGCCGACGACGTCCTCGTCGGGGATGAAGACGTCGTTGAAGAACACCTCGTTGAACTCCGAACCACCGGTGATCTGGCGCAGCGGTCGCACCTCGACGCCGGGCGCCTCCATATCGACGATCACCATGGTGATGCCGGCGTGCTTGGGCACCTCGAAGTCGGTGCGCACGGTGGCCAGCCCACGCCGGCACAGCTGTGCACCAGAAGTCCACACCTTCTGGCCGGTGATCTTCCAACCACCGTCAACCCGCACCGCCTTGGTCTTCACCGCTGCCGCATCCGAGCCGGCACCCGGCTCGGAGAACAGCTGGCACCAGATCTCCTCCTGGCGCAGTGCCTTCTCCACGAACCGCTCGATCTGCGACGCGGTGCCTTCCTGGATCAGGGTCAGGATCACCCAGCCGGTGATCGAGTACTCGGGCCGCTGCACGCCGGCAGCGGTGAACTCCTGCTCGATCACCACCTGCTCGACGGCGTCGGCGGCCCGGCCCCACGGCTTGGGCCAGTGCGGCATCACGTAGCCGGTCGCGATCAGCTGGTCGCGCTGCGCGTCGGGCGCCAGTGCGGCGATCTCCACGGCATCGGCGTGGATGCGGGTACGCATCTCCTCGGCCTCGGGCGGCAGGTCGAGGCTGTTGGCCCGGGTGATGCCGGCCGCGGCGCTCTCGAACACCGCCAGGGCCGGCGCGTCGCCGCCGAACAGCGCCTGCACCGCCAGGGCGCGACGCAGGTGCAGGTGCGCGTCGTGCTCCCAGGTGTAGCCGATGCCCCCGTGCACCTGAATGTTCAGCTCCGCGTTGCGCACGTAGGCGGGGAACGCCAGGGTGGCGGCGACCGCGGCGGCCAGGCGGAAGGCGAACTCGTCCTCGCCGTCGGCGCGCGCGGCGTCCCAGACCGCGGCGGTGGCAGCCTCTGCGCCCACCAGCATGTTCGCGCAGTGATGCTTGATCGCCTGGAACGTCGCGATGGTCCGGCCGAACTGTTCGCGCACCTTGGCGTACTCGACGGCCGCATCCGTGCAGTCGGCCGCGCCGCCGACGGCTTCGGCCGCCAGCAATACCCGCGCGCGCGCCAGCGCCGACTCGCGCGCGCCGGCCAGCACGTCGTCGGCGCTGACTCCCACGCCGGTCAGCGTGACCCGCCCGGAGCGCCGGGTCCGATCCACGTTTCCAGGCACGTCGACGTTCACCCCGGCCCGGTCGCGCTCCAGGATCAGCACATCCTCACCGGCGGCGACCAGCAACAGGTCAGCCAGCCCCGCGCCGAGCACGATCCCGGCGTCCCCGGAGGCCACCCCGCCGTCGAGGGCGACGTCGCCGGCGAAGCCCACCCCAGCCGTCACCGAACCGTCGATCAGGCCGGGCAGCAACCGGGCCTGCTGCTCGGCGGTGCCGGCAGCGGCGATCACGGCCGAGGCGATGACGGTCGGCACGAAAGGTCCCGGCGCCACGGCCCGGCCCAGTTCCTCGATCACCACCACCAGCTCCGGCAGCCCGAAGCCCGAACCGCCGTACTGCTCGTCGATGTGCAGGCCCAGCCAGCCCAGCGAGGCCAGCTCGTCCCAGAACGGCGGCCGGGTCTCTTCGGCGCTGTCGTCCAGCAGGGCACGCGCCGCGGACCGGGCCTGCTGCGCGTTCAGGAATCCGCGGGCCACCTCGGCCAGTTCGCGGTGGTCTTCGGTTACTGCGATGCCCATGGGAGGCCTCCTGGGTTGTATTTACTTGGGAGCGAAGCGTTGTCCGGCGTCCAGCCGCAGGCATTGGCCGTTGAGCATCGGGTTGTCGATGACGGCGGCGGCCAGCTTGGCGAATTCCTCGGGCCGGCCGAGACGCTTGGGGAACGCCGCGTCTTTGGTCAGGGCGCTGGCGAATTCCTCCGGGATGCCCTTGGTCAGGCCGGTGGCGAACAGGCTCGGGGCGATCGCCAGCACCCGGATGCCCACCGAGCCCAGGTCGCGGGCCATGGTCAGGGCCATGCCGGCGATGCCCGCCTTGGCGGCGGTGTAGGCGACCTGACCGATCTGGCCCTCGAACGCCGCGATCGAGGCGGTGTTGATGATGACGCCGCGCTCCTCGTCTTCGGGCTCGTTGGTGCTCATGTGCGCCGCGGCCAGCCGGTTGAGGTTGAAGGTGGCGACCAGGTTCAGGTCGATCACCGACCGGAACGACTCCAGGTCGTGCGGGCCGGACTTGGACAGCGTGCGCTTGGCGATTCCGCCGCCGGCGGTGGTGACGATGACGTGTAGACCGCCCAGGCCGGCGACCGCTGCGGCCAGGGTCTTCTCCGCGGCGTCGAAGTCGGTGATGTCGACGGGGAGGAAGGTCCCGCCGAATCCGGCCGCCACCTCTTTGCCCTCCGAGCCCTCGCGGTCGAGCACGGCGACGTCCGCCCCGCGCGAGGCCAACAGCTCCGCTGTTGCGCGACCCATACCCGAGGCACCGCCGACGATGACGACCTTCTTACCGCTGATCTCCATGCGAACTCCTGTAAGCAAGTACTTGACTATCGCCAAACAAACTATCGTTCCGCTCGGAACCCACCGCCACTCGGGCATCCGGTGGGCCTGACAGGAGGTCGCCGTGGCCGCACCCTCGACGCCCACGCAGCTGGTCGAGAGATGCGACGGACCGGTGAGTTATCTGCACACCGATGCCGAGCTTCCCGCCGTGGCCGTCATCGATCGTTCGCCTATCTCCGCGCGCGGTAAGGCCGTGCTCGGCGCGCTTGCCGTCGCCGGCGCACTGGCGTGGGCGGTGATCGCCTTCGCCCGCGGCGAGTCGGTGAACGCGGTGTGGTTCGTGGTGGCAGCCCTGTGCAGCTACATCATCGGATTCCGTTGCTACGCAAGGTTCATCGAGCGGAAGCTTGTTCGGCCGCGCGATGAGTACGCCACCCCCGCGGAGATCTTCGAGGACGGCACCGACTACCTGCCCACCGATCGGCGGGTGTTGTTCGGCCACCATTTCGCCGCGATCGCCGGCGCCGGACCGCTGGTCGGCCCGGTGCTGGCGACCCAGGTGGGCTACCTGCCCGGCACCATCTGGATCATCATCGGCGCGGTGGTCGCCGGCGGCGTGCAGGACTACCTGGTGCTGTGGTGCTCGACGCGACGGCGGGGCCGCTCACTGGGGCAGATGGCCCGCGAGGAGCTCGGACCGATCGGCGGGGCCGCAGCCATCATCGGGGTGCTGTTCATCATGGTGATGCTGATCGCGGTGCTGGCACTGATCGTGGTGCGTGCGCTAGCGGTCAGTCCGTGGGGCGTGTTCTCGATCGCGATGACGATCCCGATCGCGCTGTTCATGGGCGTCTACCTGAGGTTCCTGCGGCCCGGCCGGGTCTCGGAGGTGTCGCTGATCGGCGTCGTGCTGCTGCTTCTCGCCGTCGCCTCCGGCCGGTGGGTCGCCGAAACATCATGGGGCGCGGCGTGGTTCACCCTGTCTCCGATAGCCCTGTCCTGGTGGGTGATCGGCTACGGCTTCGCTGCCTCGGTGCTGCCGGTCTGGCTGCTGCTGGCGCCGCGCGACTACCTGTCGACGTTCATGAAGGTCGGCACCATCGCACTGCTGGCGATCGGCATCCTGATCGCCCGGCCGGTGATGTCCGCCCCTGCGATCTCGCAGTTCGCCCACTCCAGCGACGGACCAGTGTTCGCCGGATCGCTGTTCCCCTTCCTGTTCATCACGATCGCGTGCGGCGCGCTGTCGGGATTCCACTCCCTGATCGCCTCCGGAACCACGCCGAAGCTGCTGGAAAAAGAGAGCCAGATGCGCCTGATCGGCTACGGCGGCATGCTCACCGAATCCTTCGTGGCGGTGATGGCGCTGATCACCGCGTCGATCCTCGACCAGCACCTGTTCTTCACCCTCAACGCCCCGGTCTCCGCGACCGGGGGCACCGCCGCCAGCGCCGCGCAGTACGTCAACGGGCTCGGCCTGACCGGCACACCCATCACCGCCGCGCAGATCACCGAGGCGGCCACCGCCGTCGGCGAGCAATCGGTCGTCTCTCGCACCGGTGGAGCACCGACTCTGGCGCTGGGGATGGCCGACGTGCTGGGCCGGGTGTTCGGCGGGCCGGGGTTGAAGGGCTTCTGGTATCACTTCGCGATCATGTTCGAGGCGCTGTTCATCCTGACCACCATCGACGCCGGGACCCGGGTCGCACGGTTCATGCTCTCCGACGCGCTGAGCAACCTCGGCGGGCCGCTACGACGGTTGTCCGAGCCGAGCTGGCGAATCGGCGCGTGGGCGGCCAGCCTGGCCGTGGTAGCCGGGTGGGGGTCGATCCTGCTGATGGGGATCACCGATCCGCTCGGCGGGATCAACACCCTCTACCCCCTGTTCGGCATCGCCAACCAGTTGCTGGCCGCGATCGCGCTGACCGTAGTGACGGTGATCGTGATCAAGAGCGCCCGACGCAGATCCGACCTCAAATGGGCGCTGATACCGGGCATTCCGCTGTTGTGGGATCTGACGGTCACGATGACGGCCTCGTGGCAGAAGATCTTCTCCGGGGATCCGCGGCTGGGGTATTGGACGCAGCATTTCGCCTACCGGGCCGCCGAACGATCCGGCCAGACGTCGTACGGTTCGGCGACCACGCGTGGGCAGTTGCATGACGTCGTGCGCAACACGTTCATCCAGGGCAGCCTGTCGGTGATCTTCGCCAGCGTCGTCGCCGTGGTGTTCGTCACCGGGATCGTGGTGTCGCTGCGGGCGATCCGCGGCGGCACACCGACCACCGAAGCCGCACCGGTGCCCTCCCGGCGGTTCGCGCCGTCCGGGCTGATCCCGTCGGCGGCCGAACGAAGGGTCCAGGCGCAATGGGACGCCCACCGGTCCGGTTAGCGCGCGCCGCCGTCCGTCAGGTTCGCTGGTATTGGGCGAGCCTGCTCGGCGACAACCATTACCGCCAATACCTGGACTACCGTCACCGCGCACACCCCGGCGAGCCGGTGCTCTCCGAACGGGACTACTGGCGGCGGCGTCACGACGCCGACCCCGGCGCACGGTGCTGTTGAGGCCCGGCTCGTGCGCGTGATCAAACCTTGATGAAGACTTGACCGAGTCGTGGGCATCGACGAGGCGGTTCGCACCGCTCGGCTACCTACCATCAACGGCGTCGAACAAAGTAATCGGTCGGGGAAGGTACGCCGGAGATGTGGACGTCGGTACGCTCTGCAGTAGTGGTGGTCGCGGTCTCAGCCGCAGCGGTTGTCATGCCCCCTGGAACGAGTTCGGCTGCAGCAAGCCAACTCCCGGCCGGGGTCGTCTCCTCGATCCTGCCCGCTCCGGGCACGACGGTCGGCGTGGCACATCCGGTGGTGGTGAGGTTCAGCACGGCGGTGGCCGATCGGCACGCCGCCGAGCGGCGCATCGCGGTACGCACCAACCCGCCCATGACCGGGGCCTTCGACTGGGTCGACGACCATGAGGTGCAGTGGCTTCCGGACCACTACTGGCCGGCGCACAGCACCGTGAAGCTGTCGGTGGGCAAGCTGTCCGCCGACTTCCAGACCGGCGCGAAGGTGCTGGGGGTGGCCAGCATCTCCGCACACACCTTCACCGTGTCGGTCGACGACGAAGCGGCCGGCCCGCTGCCGACGCCGCACCACCGCCCGCATTGGGGCGAGGACGGCGTCCTGCCGGCCACCATGGGCAAGGAGGAATTCGCCACGCCCACGGGCAATTACACCGTGCTGGCCAAGGACCGCAAGGTGCTGATGGATTCCAGCAGCGTCGGCATCCCGATCGACGACCCCGAAGGCTACCGCTTCGAGGTCGAGCAGGCGGTGCGCATCACCAAGCGCGGACTCTATATCCACTCCGCGCCCTGGGCGCTGCATTCGATGGGCCTGGAGAACGTCAGCCACGGTTGCGTCGGCCTGAGCCCCACCGACGCCGAGTGGTACTTCGACCGGGTCCGCGTCGGCGACCCGGTGATCATCAAGGAGTAGTGCCGAACTCGACCGGCATGGCGTCGATCCCGTTGATCCAGGGCAGCATCGACCGGGTGGCGCCGGCCAGCCCGCGGATGTCGGGGGTGATGTCGGCCAGTGCGCCGAACACCAGATTGATCTGCAGCCGAGCGAGATTCGCGCCGATGCAGTAGTGCGCGCCCGGTGCCCCGAATCCCAGATGCGGGTTGGGGCTGCGCAGGATGTCGAACGTGAACGGGTCGTCGAACAC
Source organism: Mycobacterium zoologicum (assembly GCF_020181635.2). Taxonomy (NCBI): domain Bacteria; kingdom Bacillati; phylum Actinomycetota; class Actinomycetes; order Mycobacteriales; family Mycobacteriaceae; genus Mycobacterium; species Mycobacterium zoologicum. Next base: position 38,278 of record NZ_JAYJJS010000026.1, read on the forward strand.
CGCATCGTCGTAGTTGGCCGAGCCGTAGAACATTCCGACCCGATCCCCCTTGGCGATCGCAACCCCACCGAGTTCGACGTCGCGCATGGCGGTGCGCTGGAAGGAGATCACCGGCGTGGCCCAGCGGACCACCTCGTCGGCCATGGTCGGCGGTCGGTCGGCCACGTAGCGCCGCCACTGATCGGGGTGATCCATGAACGCCAGCATTCCGTGCGACGTGGCATTGCGGGTGGTCTCGTTGCCCGCGACCATCAGCATCATCACGTAGTAGCCGAATTCCAGTGCGGTCAGCGCCTCTCCGTCGATGGACGCGGTGACCAGCGCGGTGGCGATGTCCTCGCGCGGTTTGCTCTTGCGGTCCTCGGCCAATTGGTAGGCGTAGCCGAGGAGTTCGGCGGAGGCCTGCATGCTGTCCGCTATCGCCGCATCGTCGCCCGCGCCGCCGGAAACCAGCCGGTTACTCCAGTCGAAGACGTGCTCGCGTTCGTCCTCGGGCACCCCGATCAGCTCGCAGATGGTCGTCAACGGCAGCCGGGCAGCCACCTCGGTGACGAAGTCGCCGGTGCTGTGCTGCGCGGCGGCGGCGACGATCTCTCTGGCCTGGCGGTCGAGTGAGTCCTGCATGCCGGCGATCACCCTCGGGGTGAATCCACGCGAGACGATCCGCCGCAGCTTGGCGTGTTTGGGACCGTCGAGGAACAGCATCACGTTCTCCCGACTGGCCTCATGGACGTCGCGGTTGGCGGTGGTGCTGGTCCGGATCAGCGAGGTGTTCTCATGCGAGGAGAAAATCCCGTCATGCAGCGAAACCTCCTTGACGTCAGCGTGTTTGGTGACCACCCAATAGCCTTCATCCGGGTAGCCGGAGGCGCCCAGCGGCTGGGCATTCCACCAGATCGGCTCGGTCTTACGCAGCAGCGCGAACTCCTCGTGCGGAATACGCTGCGCGATGAGGGCGGGGTCGGTGAAGTCGAACCCCTCCGGCAACAGCGGTTCGGTCTGCGTCATCGTGCTCCCTCTCGGTCGGCCATCGGCTGCCAGCTCATGCCGTCTTCGCCACGATCGACGAATCCGCCGGACGGCGCGGTGAAGTGCGAGCCGAGCAGCAGGGCCCGCTCGTCGGCGACGCGGCACAGCAGCATCTGGCGGCTCGCGCGGGCCGCGACGGGGTCGGCGTCGGGCAGGGCGGTGATCTCGGGGTAGCCGATCTGAATCGGATGGTGCACGGTGTCGCCGCTGATGTAGGCGACTGCGCCGCCTGCCTCGACGCGCACCGCGACGTGGCCGGGGGTGTGTCCGGCGGCCGGCACCAGCTGCACTGTGTCGTTCAGGCGATGGTCGGGTTCGACTCGGCGCAGCTTGCCGTGTTCCTCCAGTGGTACAACGCATTCCGACGGTGCCCGGTCCTCACCGGTGAACCCGCACCAATGGTCGTATTCGGCCGCGGTCAGCAGGTAGTCGGCGTTGGGATAGGTCGGGACCCACTGCCCGTCGCGCTGGGTGGTGTTGCGGCCGGCGTGGTCGCGGTGCAGATGTGTGCACACCACCGCGGTGATGTCTTCGGCGTCGAATCCGGTGGCCGCCAACGACTCCTCATGCCGGTCGGGTATGCCGCGGGACCGCAGGAACTCCGTACCGAAGCAGGTGTCGACGAGCACCCGCGCTGCGGCGGACTCGATCAGATAGGACTGGATCGCCATCAGGATGTTGCCGGATGCATCGACGTAGTCGGGTGTCAGATTCGCCGGAAGAGGCGAAGGGAAACCGGCGAACAGCCGCGATGCCGGAATCGGGATGACCGCCTGCGGGACGGCGTGGATCCGAATGTCGCCGACAGTCCAGTTCTGCACGCCGTGGTCCCCTTCCCGCACGGCGATCGTATGGCACAAATCATTTGGATTCAACGGTCCATCTGGCACACTCGACCCGTGTCAGCACCCACCGTCCGGTTTCGGCGGCTCGCCGAGCAGGTGGCCGATGAGCTGCGTCGCCGCATCCTCGCCGGCGAGCTCACCGACGATCACGTGCTGCCCAAAGAGGATGAGCTTCTGGTGGAGTTCGCCATCAGCAAGCCGTCGCTGCGCGAGGCCATGCGCATCCTGGAGGCCGAGGGACTGCTCACCGTACGCCGCGGCAAGCACGGCGGCGCGCTTATCCACCGCCCCTCCCCGGCAAACGTCGCATACACGATGGGCCTGGTGCTGGGCTCCCAGCAGGTCAGCCTTGCCGACGTCGGCACCGCGCTGCTGCAGGTGGAGCCGGCCTGCGCGGCGCTGTGCGCGGGGCGGCCGGACCGCAAGAGCACCGTGGTGCCGATTCTTCGCCGGCTGCATGAGGAATCGGTGGCCTCCGTGGACGACCTACAGCAGGCCACCTCGGCAAGCCGGCGCTACCACGAAGCCCTGGTCACACACTGCGGCAACACCACCATGCTGGTCATGGCCGGCGCATTGGAGACGTTGTGGTCGGCCCACGAGCAAAGCTGGTCGAGCCAGGTCACCGACCACTCGACGGTGCCGGTGGCCGAGCGGCGCGCCGTGCTCGAAGATCACCGTCAGGTGATCGACGCGATCGACGTGGGCGATGCCCAACGGGCCCGCGAGTTGGCGGCGGCGCACCTGCTGCACGTTCAGCACTACCCCGGCCGGTCGGGAGTCGTCGACCCGGCGATGATCCGCGAATTCCGCGCATGACGACCGATTGCAGGCGGCATTGACCTTCGGGCTTATTTCCATATGATTTGGTCATGGACAGACCCGGTGGTACGGCCGTCTGGTCGCCCTCGATCACCCCGCCGATAGGTGTCGAACTCAGCCCCGAGCAGGCCATGGCCGTGGCATTCCGGCACCTGGCCGAGATCGGCTTCGCCGAGAACATGGCCGGTCACATCACCTGGCAGGTCGACGGTCGGACCGACATGCTGGTCAACCCGTGGGGGCTGTGGTGGGCCGAGCTGACCGCGTCCGACATCTGCACCGTCGACGCCGACGCCCGGGTGATCCGCGGCCGCTGGGATGTCACCCCGGCCATCCACATCCACACCGAACTGCACCGGGCCCGCTCCGATGCGCGGGTCGTCGTGCACAACCACCCTTACTACGTCAGCCTGATGGCGTCCCTGCACAGCCCACCGGAACTGCTCCACCAGACCGGTGCACTGTTCCTGGACGACCTGTGTTTCGTGGACACCTATGACGGCGAGATAGACAGTGCCGCCCGCGCCGCCGAACTCGCCTCGCGGATCGGTGACGCGAATGTGGCCATCCTGGCGTCGCACGGGGTGATCGCCATGGGGCGAACGCTGGCGGAGGCGGTCTACCGGTCGGCGACCATCGAACGGGTATGCAAGCTGGCGTATCACGTGCTGCTCACCGGCCGCACTCCCCCGCCGATGAGGCGTTCCGACATGGCCGGCATGCAGGCGTCCTTGATCGAACGCGCCGCCGACGTGTATTGGGCGGGCGCAGCGCGCATGACCATCAAGTCCGACCGCCATGTACTGGATTGAGGAGGACCGTCGGTGAAATCACTCGACGATCTCAGCGCCGACCTGAAGTTCACCACGGCCAAGGCCGGCGCCGAGCGCACGGTGACCTTCCTACCGGAACCGCCACGTGCACAACGGCATTACACGGTGATCTCGGTTGACGACCACATCGTCGAACCCCCGGACACCTTCGAGGGCCGTGTCCCGCACAAGCTGGCCGACCGGGCCCCGAAGGTGGTGGAGACCGACGACGGCGGCCAGACGTGGATCTATGACGGCCAGTCCCTGCCCAACGTCGGGTTCAACGCCGTCGTCGGCCGGCCGGTGTCGGAGTACGGTTTCGAGCCCGCCCGCTTCGACGAGATGCGCCGGGGCGCCTGGGATATCCACGAGCGCATCAAGGACATGGACCTCAACGGCATCTACGCGTCGCTGAATTTTCCGTCGTTCCTGCCCGGATTCGCCGGCCAGCGCCTGCAATTGGCCACCAAGGATCGCGAGCTGGCGCTCGCCTCGGTGCGCGCCTGGAACGACTGGCACCACGAGGTGTGGGCCGGCACCTACCCGGATCGCATCATCGGCTGCCAGCTGCCGTGGCTGCTGGATCCGGAGCTGGGCGCGGCCATGATCCGCGAGAATGCCGAAAGAGGCTTCCGCGCGGTCACTTTCAGCGAGAACCCGGCCATGCTGGGGTTGCCCACCATTCATTCCGGATACTGGGAGCCGATGGTCGCCGCGTGCGCCGAGACCGGCACGGTGATCAATCTGCACATCGGATCGTCGGGCTCGGCGCCGTCGACCACCGACGATGCACCGCCGGATGTACAGGGCGTGCTGTTCTTCGCCTACGCCATCTCCGCAGCGGTGGACTGGCTGTACTCGGGCTTACCCACTCGCCACCCCGAGTTGAAGATCTGCCTGTCCGAAGGTGGAATCGGCTGGGTCGCAGGGCTGTTGGATCGGCTCGACCACATGCTGAGCTATCACCAGATGTACGGCACCTGGAATGCGCTCGGCGAGACGCTGTCGCCCTCGGAAGTTCTGCAGCGCAACTTCTGGTTCTGCGCAGTCGAAGACCAGTCGTCGTTCTGCCAGCATGAACGGATCGGCACCGATCACATCCTGCTCGAAGCCGACTACCCGCACTGCGACTCCACCTGGCCGAACACCCAGCGGGTGATCCACGAGGAGATCGGACACCTGCCACCCGAGGTGATCCGAAAGTTCACCTGGGAGAACGCCTCGCGTCTATACGGGCATCCGGTTCCCGAGAACGTCCAGCGCGATCCGGATGCGTTCTGATGGTGGCCCCAATGCCGCTGCGTATAGCGGTGCTCGACGACTATCAGGGCATAGCCGAAACCGTGGACTGGTCGCCGATCCCGCGGCCCGTCGAGCTGCTGGCGATCCGCGAGCACGTCGCACCCGGAGATGAGCTGATCGCCCGCCTGGCCGAGCGCGAAGTGGTGGTCGCGATGCGGGAACGCACCCCGATCGACGCCGATCTCCTGGCCCGGCTGCCCGCGCTGAAGCTGTTGGTGACCACCGGACCGTTCAACGCGGCGATCGACGTTGCGGCCGCGCACCGGCTGGGCATCACGGTGTGCGGGACCGGCGGGACCATCACGCCGACCGTCGAGCTCACCTGGGCGCTGATCCACGCCGTGGGGCGCCACCTGATCACCGAGGATGCCGAGCTGCGCGCCGGGCGTTGGCAGACCACCGTCGGGGCGGACCTGGCCGGGGCCACCCTGGGCCTGGTCGGGCTGGGCCGCATCGGCAAACTGGTTGCCGCGGTGGGGCACGCATTCGGTATGCGGGTCGCGGCGTGGAGCCCGAACCTCACCGCGGAACGGGCCGCCGAAGCCGGGGCCGAACTGCTCGACCGCCGCGCGCTGTTCGCGACCGCGGACGTGGTCTCGCTTCATCTGGTGCTCTCCGAGACGACCCGGGGCGTGGTCGGACGCGACGAGCTTGCGGCGATGAAACCGAGCGCCATCCTGGTCAACACTGCCCGCGGCGGGCTGGTCGACGAGCAGGCTCTGCTCGAGGCGCTGGCATCGGGGCGGATCCGCGGTGCGGGGCTCGACGTCTACGGCGAGGAACCACTGCCGGCCGGGCATCCGCTGACCGCGCTGCCCAACACCGTGCTCACCCCGCACCTGGGCTATGTCACGCAGGGGTGCATGGGTAAGTTCTACCGGGATATCGTCGACGATATCGTCGCCTACTGCGAGGGAACTCCGCGGCGGCTTGTTTCGGGCTGATCAAGCTATTTCTGATAACAATTCGGGAACGAATTCACGGCACAATAAAAAGGCCCGCAGACAACCGTCTGCGAGCCTTTTTACGAGCAAACTCTATTTCGTGCCGCCGGCCAATCCGACGGGAGCGCCGATCACATCGGTCAGCACGCCGGCCACCGGGCTCGCCGCAGCGGCACCGGCCGGCCCGGGGGCCACCATCGGCACCGGCGGAAGCCCACCGGGAGCCGGTGGAATGGGGGCGATCGGCACCGGGGGCACCGGGCCAGGCAGGCCCATCGGCACCACCGGACCGGCAAGAGTTGTCAGGTCAGCGACGGCAGGACCGCAGGGAGCGGCTCCGCCGGCGGTGGTTACATCGACCAGCGTCGCTTCGGCGGCCACTGGCGCGCCGGCGATCGCGGGGGCACCGGCATCTGCTGGACCGACGAACGAGGTCAGTCCCCCGTTGCAGATCGGGCCGCCGGTCGGCAGCGGCACCACCGAAAACGGTGTAGCAGCTGCGGCGGCACTGCACACCAATGCAGCGGCACACAAGCCGATACCGGTAATTGTTGCGATACCGGGTCTCCCGAGGCTCTTCAACGCACACTCCAATTACTAGTATCCAGCCCCCCGGACACGCAGTTTTTGAACTGCGGAATGAACCGTATCACAAGGTTGTAAGTCACCCGGACCGCAAATTGATCCGTTATCGGACTGATGCGAATCAGCCACGTTCACTCAAAAAAACGAAGTGGAGCTAAGGGGACTCGAACCCCTGACCCCCACACTGCCAGTGTGGTGCGCTACCAGCTGCGCCATAGCCCCGCGATGTCGTGCTCATCGAAGCTACACCACCGCCATACCCGCGCTCAAAACGCCTGGTCGGTCATTCGCCACTCAGGCGGGATTCTGGGTCTGATGCCGCCCGTACGGCACCGCGTCGAGCAGGGTGACCGTCACGCTGGCCCCGCTGGGCACCTGGTAGCTGCGCTGCTCACCAGGACGGGCACCGGTGAGTGCCTTGCCGAGCGGCGACTGCGGCGAGTACACCTCCATGCCGCTCTGGTCGTCGTCACGAACCCCGAGCAGGAAGGTCTCGGTGTCGCCGTCCTCGTAGCGGATCGTGAGCACCATTCCGGGCTCGGCCACGCCGTCGTCCGGCGGGTCCTCTCCGACCACCGCGACCGCCAGCAGGTCGTGGATCTGGTGAATCCGGGCTTGCCGGGACTGCTGCTCGCTGAGGTCCTCAGTGCCGGAGCCACCAACCGGCTCGGACAACTCCTCCAACTCGGCCAGCAGCCGGTCCTTGGCCTGCTGTGTCATCCAGACACCCTGCGAATCAGACACCGCCCACTCTCCTTTACCCCAACATCTGCATCGCGTCGCCCCGTGTCAACGCAATGGATCAAGCTCACGCAGCACGGCCGACTGTTTGCCAGTGGTGATCTGCTCAGCCAACAGCCGACCCGTCACCGGACCGTGTGTCATGCCCCACATACCGTGCCCACCCGCGACATAGACCGTACGCGGACACACTTCGCCCACCACGGGCCGCCCGTCCGGACTGACCGGGCGCGGGCCCACCCACACGTCGGTGCGCTCTTCCCAGCGCACGCCATCCAGCAGCGGACGGGTCGACGCCACGATCGCCTCGACGCGCGCTCCGACGACCTGCGCGTCCGGGTCGCCGAACTCCATGGTTCCGGCGACCCGCAGTCGGCCGCCCAGCGGAGTGCAGGCGACCCGGGCATCCGGCAGGTAGATCGGGCCGGTGACAGCCTCGTCCACCGGAACGGTGAACGAGTAGCCGCGCCCCGCCCGAACCGGCACCCGCACCCAGCGCCGAGCCAGTCGCGACATCCAGGCGCCGGTGGCGATCACCGCGGCCGCCGCGGTCAGCGTCGTACCGTCGGCTCCCGTCACCGCCACACCGTCGCCTGTCGGCGCCACGTCGATCACGTCCACGGTCTGCATTACGGCCCCGCGCTGCACCACCGCGGCCCCGAGCGCGCTCACGAACCGTCCGGGGTCGAGGAACCGCTGGCCGTCGATCCGAACGGCCGCAGCCACCTGGGCCGAGGCGAGCGGAACCCGTTGGCGCAGGCCGGTTGCGGTCAGCTCGGTGCCGAACACCGCCCCGCCGGCCTCGGCGAAGCGGGACAGTTCGTCGAGGAGCCGCTGTGCGTCGGCCATTGTGCGAAAGATCGCGGTGATCGGCGCCTCGGTGAGCGGGGCGTCGATTCCATTGGCTGCCAGCACGTCGTAGGCCTCGATGCACTCGGCGCTCAGGGGCGCGTTGGCCCGTATCGCGCGGCGCCACGCCGACGGGCGGCTGTTGACGGCGAACCGCGCCAGAAACGACCACAGTGCCGGGCCCGCTCCGAACGGAACCTGCAGCGGCGCAGTGCGGCTCAGCAGCGAACGCAGGCCGAATCGCAGGTTCGCGGGCTCGTTGAGCGGGATGGCCAGCGCCGGGGAGATCCAGCCGGCATTGCCCCACGACGAGCCGGCGGCCACTCCGGTGCGGTCGACCACGGTGACGTCAACGCCGCGCTCCTGCAGGAACCACGCAGTCGAGAGCCCGACGATGCCGGCGCCCACCACGATCACCGATCGTGGCGCACCGTCGAAGCCGTAGGCCGCACCCATTCCTCCATGATGCGGCCACCGGCGGCGTTGTGCACGACGATCATTCAAACGACCCCGGCCGCGGGTTCAAATCCGCTAGAGTACCTCGGTTTTCGGAGTGTCTCCGCCGATCGGGCTGCGCCCCTGGGTCTCCGGTGCCATCACCCAGGCCGCCGCCGCCACCAGCAGCACGACGCCGCTGATCGCAAATCCCCACTCGAACGACAGGCGCTGGGCGATCTGGCCCACCACCAGCGACCCGAAGATCGAGCCGAGATCGGCCATCATCTGATAGGTCGCCACCGCGGTACCGGCCCGGGCCTGACTTCCGACCAGGTCGGCGATCACGGCCTGTTGCGGCGACCCGTACATGCCGGTGGCCAATCCGCTCAGATATGCCGCGATCAAGAACACCACCAGCGACGAGCTGGCCGCGAGCAGGATGGTCGCCCCGCCGGCCACCACCAGCCCGGCGATCAGCGGGCCGCGCCGGCCGATCCGGTCGGAGAGCTGACCGCTGGGCATCACCGCACAGACGTTGCCGATGCCGATGGTCGCCAGCGCCAGGCCGGCAAACGAGGGCCCGCGGTCTAGGACCTCGGTGACGAACAGCGGCACCAGCGCGACCCGCAAACCGAACACCGACCAGCCGGTGGCGAAGTTCGACAACAGCGCCGAACGATAGGCGCGGTGCGTCAGGGCCTGCCGCACCGTGACGGAGGTCCCAGTAGATTCGGCCGGCTCGGCCAGGTGCGAGTGTCGCAGGCTGACGAAGACTACGGTGGCCGCGACCAACAGCACTGAACCGTAGAAGAGGAACGGCGCGCGCAGCCCGAAACCCGCTGTCAGACTGCCTAATACCGGCCCACCGACGGTGCCCAGCAGGAACGCGGTGGCGAACATGCCGGCGACGCGCCCACGCGCGTCCGTCGGGCTGACCCGGATCATCAGACCCACCGCGGCAATGAAGAACATCGTCGAGCCGACCCCGCCCAGTGCCCGGAATATCAGCAACTGCCAGTAGGTCTGAACGAACGCACACGCCATCGTGGACACCGAGACGATCACCAGACCGCTCACATAGACCCGACGCTCCCCCACCCGCTGCACCAGTACGCCGCTGACCGGCGCGAAGCACAAGCGGGTCAGCGCGAATGCCGTGATGAGGAAGGTGGTCGCTGAGATGCTCACACCGAAATGGCGGGCGTAGACCGGCAATACCGGCGAGACCACCCCGTAGCCGAGTGCAATCAGAAAGTTGGCACCGAGCAGAACCCAGATCTCCCGCGGCAGCCGCAATCCGGCGGCCGAAGAGTCAGAGGTCACTGGTTAACCTTAGTCGTGGAAGGAGACACCACGACATGGCAGCACCCGACGGCCGCGAACTCGCGGCGATCTTCGTCGGTGGCGCGCTGGGCGGGCTGGCCCGTGCGGTGTTGGAGACCGTCGCAGCGGCGGGTCCGGGGCAGTGGCCGTGGGCGACGTTCGGCGCCAACGTCGTCGGGGCATTCCTGTTGGGCTACTTCACCACTCGCCTACTGGAGCGGCTGCCGGTGTCGAGTTATCGCCGTCCGCTGCTCGGCACCGGACTGTGTGGCGCGCTGACCACCTTCTCCACCCTGCAGGTCGCGATTCTGCGGATGTTCGAGCACGGGCAGCCGGGCCTGGCACTGGGATACCTGTCCGCCAGTGTGGTGGCCGGCTTGGCCGCGATCCACCTGGCCACCGGCCTGGTGCGACGGGTTCGGGCCCGCGGGTGAGTCCGCTGGTGTGGGTGTGGGCGGGCCTGGCCGGAGGCCTGGGCGCGGTGCTGCGCTTTCTGGTGGATCGCACCGTGGCGCGTCGCGCCGCGTCGGCGTTTCCTTCGGGCACGCTCGTGGTGAACCTCAGCGGCACCGCCGTACTGGGCCTGATGAGCGGGCTGGTTTTGCCGGCCGAGGTGACTTTGCTGGTCGGTACCGCGCTGATCGGCTCCTACACCACTTTTTCCACCTGGATGCTCGAGACGCACCGACTGGCCGAGGAACGCCAATTCGGCACGGCGGCGGCCAATATCGTCGCCGGAATCGTACTGGGGCTGACGGCCACCGAGTTCGGACGCTGGGCCGCCGGGCTGCTGTGAGCCTGATCATTGCGCCGCCCCGGTAATCTCATCACGGAGGTCTGATCATGATGGGTGACCGCGACGACGCTCAGTTGCGTCCTGCGCTGTTGCGGCTGTGGGATCGGCGAGACGCGTTCAAACCGTTTGCTGTGGCCGGCGTCGGCGCGATCGTGGGCGGGGGCGTCCTGGCGTCCGCCATCGCCGCACCCGCTCCCACCCGTCACGGTGTATGGGCGGTCGCCTACCTGGTCCTGGTGCTCGGGGTGGGCCAGTTGCTGATCGGTGCCGGACGGGTGCTGCTGGCGGCCGAGTCGCCGACGCCGAACCGAATGAGGATCGCCGCCACGGCTTTCAACATCTCCGGAGCGGCGATCGTGCTCGGTGTCGTCACCGACCACGTCGTGGTGTTCCAGTTGGGATCCGCACTGCTGTTCGGCGTGCTGGTCGAGTCGTTGTACGGCGTGCGGCACAGTGCGCGGCGTGGCTGGCCGCTGGTGGCCTACCGACTGGTCATCGTGGTACTGATCGTCAGCATCCCGATCGGAATGCTGATCACCACCGCCGGCCGCGGCTAGGACGCGCCGGACAGCAGCTTGGCCAGTACCGCGGCCTGACTGCCATCTACGGCGCGGGTCGCGGTCAACAGGGTGACTGTCTTGTGGCCCTTGGCCAAAGCGCGTAGGGCCTCAAATGCCGCCGCGCCGTCAGGGGTTCGCAGTTCAGCTTCGTAGCGGGTGACGAATTCGTCGAAGCGTTCCGGTTGGTGGTTGTACCAACTGCGCAGTTCCCGCGACGGCGACGCGTCCTTGAACCACTGGCCCACCCGCGGATCGTCCTTGTGGAATCCCCGCGGCCACACCCTGTCTACGAGTATCCGTTCACCGTCGGCAGGGCTGGGCTCGTCGTAGACGCGGGCCACCCGGAACGTCGTTTTAGCGCTCATAACTCAGGATAGCGTCGCGCGCACGTCTCGCGATGTGGTGGAGGCGATCACGGGCCCGCTGCCACCCCGCCTCGACCCGCTCAAAAGTTAGCTTAGGCAATGCTATCTTGAAGACATGTGTCGAGTCGCGTTTTGCGGACTACAGCGCCGTTTTGCGGACGGCGACGGGTAGGCGGCTGTCGGCGCTCATGGCCACGATCTGGATCGCGTCTCCACCGGAGGCGCACTCCGCCCTGCTGGGTAATGGTCCCGGCCCGGGGGCACTGCTGAGCGCCGCGAGTGCCTGGTCGGCGCTGAGCGCCGAATACGCCGCGGTGGCGGGCGAACTCGTCACCGTGCTCGGGGCCACCCGGGCGGCGGTCTGGGGCGGCCCCGGTGCGGACAGTTACGTCGCCGCGCACACGCCGTATCTGGGCTGGCTGACCCGGGCCGGCGCGGACAGCGCGCGCACCGCCGCGCAGCACGAAGTCGCGGCTGCCGCCTACAGCTCCGCCCTGGCCGCCATGCCGACGCTGGCGGAGCTGGCCCGCAACCACACCGTCCACGCTGTCCTGACCGCGACGAACTTCTTCGGCATCAACACCATCCCGATCGCGCTCAACGAGGCCGATTACGCGCGCATGTGGATCCAGGCGGCCACCGTGATGACGACGTACGACGCGGTGTCCGGGGCCGCATTGGCCTCGCTGCCCGGCACCGACCCGGCACCGCCGATACTGGCCGCGGACACCGGCACCGGCGGCGACGACGGCTCGACGGACCCCGCCGACGAAGCGAACCGCTGGTTCTGGTTCTGGTTCTGGAACATCGTCTTCTGGTCGAATGTCCTGCATCTCATAACGATTGCGGTGCGGATACCGATCTTCCTACCGCTGTTCATCAACGCCATCAACGAGTTCATCGCCTCGACGCAGTCGCAGCCGGAACCGGAAGCCGACGAGGCCGTGGTAGCGCCCGCCCCTGTCCCGCTGCGCCAGGCCGTACCGCGGCCCGCCCCGAGGTCAGCGGATCTTCCCGTCGCGGTGGGCTTCGGCATCGGTTCCGGCATCGCCGGACCCGCGGGCACCACCGCCACCCCGCCCGCTCCAGCCACCACGGCCCCGGCGATGCCGGTGAGCGGCGCCGAAATGCTGGGCTACCTGGTCACCGGGAACCACGCCGAAGGATTCGGGCCCACCCTGATCGACCGCGACCAGTCCACCGCACCGGCGGCCGGCGTCGCGGCCGCCGGCGCGGCCAGAGCCCCGTCGGCGCGAGCACCGCAGCGGGCACGACGACGCCGGCGTGCGGCGATGAAGGAGTACGCCGACGCCGTCATGACGCTGGATGCCGACATCGGCAACGTGCCGGGCGACCCCGCGATGACCACGTCGGAAACCGGTGCGGGACCGCTGGGATTCACCGGAACGACGCGGCGAGCCGACGTCTCATCGGCGGGGCTGACGCGGCTGCGCGGGGACGCCTTCGGCGCCGGGCCGGTGGTGCCGCTGCTGCCCGAGAGCTGGGAGCGGGAATCCGGCGAAACCTGATGACGGAGCCGAAACAAAGCAGGCCAGGGCTTATAGCCTCTGAACACCATTTTCCGCGAAACCGGCTTGGAGAAACCCAACGGTGAACTAGGGTCCGGCCAATGGGTCACCGGGGATTCGTCGTCACACCCCCGCCACCAGACCAAAAGACGCCGCGCTGTAGCCGACGGAAAACACTGCTCATCGTCCTGAGCGCCGCGGCACTGCTGGCCGTCATCGCCCTGGCCATCGCCCTAGTGGTCCACCCGGGAGGGTCATCCACCCCGACCACGCTCACGTCGAGCTACCCCACCAGTTCGAAGTCATCACTGGCGAAACTCGCTGACCTCCGCATCAAGGGACGGGCACCGAAAACCGGCTACGACCGCGCACTTTTCGGCCCGCCCTGGACCGACGACGTCACCGTAGAGGGCGGCCACAACGGCTGCGATACCCGCGACGACATTCTCCGTCGAGACCTCACCGGAGCTGGCTACCGACCCGGCAATACCTGCATCGCCCTATCCGGCACACTCAACGACCCATACACCGGCGAAACCATCCACTACCAGCGGCAACCAGAGACGTTGAGTCCCATACAGGTTGACCACATCGTGCCACTCATGGATGCCTGGGAGAAGGGCGCCCAGCAGTGGGATGAACTCACCCGCCGCAACTTCGCCAACGACCCGCTGAATCTGCAAGCCACCACCGCCGCTGCCAACGAAGGGAAGAGGTCGGGTGACGCCGCTACCTGGCTTCCCTCGAACACCGCCTATCGCTGTACCTATGCCGCGCGCATCGTCGACGTCAAAACCCGGTACGGACTTTGGATTACCGTCGACGAACACGAAAGCCTCGCCCACTTGCTCGCCGCAGGCTGCGACGCCAAGACCGATCCGCTACCGCCCCCTACATTGACGAGCAGCAGTGCCACGCCGTCACGATCCACCCCGCGGCCATCACCCGCCCGGCGTCCCGCCCCCGCCTCACCCTGCTACGTCAACGTCCGAGGCGAATGCGTCTCATTCCCAGCCGATTTCGACTCACCACCGGCAGGAGTTAACGCACTCTGCCGTGACGGCGCTTACTCATTCTCCAACCATCGCAAGGGCTCCTGCGCCCGTCACGGCGGCGTCGCACGGTGGATGGACTAGCTGCACTGACCACAGGTACTCCGCGCTGGCCGATCAAGAAGGTCCGGCGACGTCGGGCACAGGCCCCCTACTGGGGCCGGGAACGTTTGTCGCGAGTTTGCTTGTTGTGCTCGCGCTCTGCCTCAAGCATTCCTTCGGCGAAATTCTGGCTCCACCAAGCGCCACCAGCAAGCGGATTTAGCCCGTTGATCAGGTTGTTTTGCTGCATCGGCGGCAATCCGCGTTGCATGGACGCTACCACTGCCACGATGACTAGGACCACCACAAACGGCACCGAAGCCTTCGCTATGCTCCACCAGCTGATGTGTGGAAAGAGCCCGACAGCTCGCGCAAACACGAACCCGATTCCCGTCGTAATCAGGGCGCTGAGTGTGCGTGCCATCACCTCTCGCCAGAAGCTGGAGTCGCGGAGCCACACGAATGGCATTTTCCAAGCGCGCACTGATGGCGGATCTGCGGTGGTCACCGGTCAATTGAATCATTTGAGCGACCCATGGCATCCCCTTGCGAACGACGCGGGCAGCGATAGCCGATCGCACCGCCGACCGTTCGGCGTCCGTGCTGTAGCTGCCACCTTCGGCGTTGTATCGACGGCACGGGACACGGCAGTCCCACGTGCTTGGGCCTGGCCCGCCTTGTCGATCTGCTGTTGACGGGAAACAAAGCAGGCCAGGGCTTATAGCCTCTGACCTGCTTCGTTACTGGTGGAGCTAACTGTCATATTCACGGTGTCTTCCGTTTCATGTGTACGCCGTTTCCTCCGCGCGGGACTCGAGGAGTGTCTTCCCATCATCGCCGCCGACCGTGGTGGGTGCCATGTAGTCTGCCGATCCGGAATTAACCAACAAAGCCCGTACAGATAGATCGTTGAGGTGCCCAGTGCCTAGCCAGGCAGAGATTGAAGAGTTCGAGCAGGCGCTACTCGCCCAAGGCGGATTGATCCAAGGGACCTTCGGAACACTGCCCGATCAGCTTCTGGTTTGGCGCCCAGAGAACACAGACTGGGACTTCTTCCCCACCAAGTCGTGGGAAGACTCCTTGGGAATTGGGTCCTGTTTGAAGCGGACCATCCGCGGCGACCGGGGCTTCGTTTATGAAAGCGGCGACGGGATCACTGCACTGGTGGACTTTCAGGGGCCGACGTTCCGTACCGAGAATTTCGGCTACGCCGCGCCCTGCATATTCCGCCCATTGCACCGTCCCGTGCCACGGTCCGAACTATCTCCACTCACCGACCTCGAGACGCTGTTCGGCAAACCAGGTGTGCCACGAAGTACTCAGAAACTGTCGGTGAGCCAAGCGGAAGCCATCGCTTCGGTCCTTAGCGGTCCGCTGCCACCCGCCATCCTTATGCCGGAAGCGAACTTCACCGACGAGGGCCTGATCTGGAATCGAGCTAGCCAGACATGGGGACTCGAAGGCCCGATGCGGGACATGGTGCTGAACACCGAAGAATGGCGAGTCCTGTTTCGCCAGAAACCGCAAGCTGAGGTTGGCTGGGGTACTGAGAATCGATACGACCTGTTCAGCATGCCCGACCGAGCTGTGGCCGAGTTCAAGCTGGGGGCCAATACCGCAACCCTCGCCCAGCTCGACAGGTACCTCAATGCACTCAAGCACGACCGTGGTGGCGACTGGCGAGGCCATATCGTCTGGGGCAATTCCTGCACACGCAGTCTGATCGAGGCCGTCAACAGGCGTTCGGACGTCACCCTGTGGCGTTGCGACCGAACAGACGATAACGGGGCTCGCCTCGTCGCAACCCGCTGACTTCCGCCCAATCGCAGCCGGAATGACGCAACGCAACGGCCGAGGAGGGGTGGCTTCGACGTGTCGTATCGGCGGAGATGTCGCTCGCCGGGAGTAGCTTCCGTCACCATGCCGGCCTTCACCGATCTCTTCGCCGCCCTCGACGCTGACCCGCGCGTCCGGGGCAGGCAGTTCGAGCACATCTGCCGCTGGTACCTGGAGAACGACCCGCAGTACCGCAGCGCCCTCCGACAGGTCTGGCTGTGGGACGACTGGCCGGGACGGTGGAGCGCTGACGCCGGCATCGACCTCGTCGCAGAAGACCAAGCGGGGCGGCTCTGGGCGATCCAGGCGAAGGCCTACGACCCGAAGTACACCGTCACCAAGGCCGACGTGGACACGTTCCTGGCGGAGTCGTCCCGCGCGGCGTTCGCCTACCGGATGCTGATCGCGACCACTGACAGGCTTAGCCCCAACGGCCGCCGCACGATCGACGCCCAAGAGAAAGCGATCGGGATCGTCGGACTGAGCGATCTCCTCACCGCCGACGTGAACTGGCCGGCCAACCCGGCGCGACTTCGCCCCTCGCCGCCTCCGAAACCTGCGAAGCCCCGCGGCTATCAGCGCGAAGCGATCCGCGCCGCAGTCATCGGGTTCGACACCGCCGACCGCGGCCAGATGATCATGGCGTGCGGCACCGGCAAGACACTCACCGCGCAGTTCATCGCCGCCGAGCTCGACGCGCAACGCACCCTTGTCCTGGTCCCGTCGCTGTCGCTGCTCAAGCAGACGATGCGGGTGTGGCAGAGCCAGGGCCGACCGGGAGTCGAAGCGCTGCCGGTGTGCTCGGACGAGACGGTGTCCCGCATCGAGGACATCCCTGTGGAGCATGTCAGCGAGCTGGGCCTCCCGGTCACCACCGACCCAGGTGAGATCGCCGCGTTCCTCCGAAAGCGGGCCGCCCCCCGTGTCGTGTTCTCCACCTACCAGTCGTCGCCGCGGATCGCCGAGGCGTTCGCCCTGGGCAGGGTGCCGGCGTTCGACCTCATCGTCGCCGACGAGGCGCACCGCTGCGCCGGGCCGCAGTCCTCGAACTTCTCGGCTGTGCTCGACGGCGACCGGATCAGAGCGCACCGACGACTGTTCATGACCGCCACGCCGCGGTACTTCACCGGCCGGGTAGTCAAGGCTGCGGGAGACGAGGATCTCGAAGTCGCCTCGATGGACGACGAGACCACGTTCGGCCTGGTGTTCCACCGGCTGGGGTTCAGCGAGGCGATCAGCCGCAAGTTGCTCACCGACTACCAGGTGGCGATCGTCGGGGTCGACGACGCCACGTACCGCGCGTACACGGACAAGGGCACCTTGGTCACCCGCGACGGTGAGGTGATCACCGACGCCCGGTCCCTGGCCGGGCAGATCGGCTTGGCGAAGGCGATGCGCAAGTACGACCTGCGGCGCGTCATCAGCTTCCACTCCCGGGTCGCGCGCGCTCAGCGGTTCGCGACGGAGATGCCGGACGTGGTCGGCTGGATGCCAGCTCGGCAACGCCCCGCCGGTGGCCTGTGGTCCAGGTACGCCTCCGGCGCGATGACGGCCGGCGAACGCCACGTTCTTCTGCAACGTCTGCGGCGCCTCGACGATGGCGAACGCGGACTGCTCGCCAACGCACGGTGCCTCGCAGAGGGCGTGGACGTCCCCACTCTCGACGGAGTCGCGTTCATCGACCCGCGGCGTTCCGAAGTGGACATCGTGCAAGCCGTCGGAAGGGCGATCCGCAAGGCCGACGACAAGACGGTCGGCACCATCGTCATCCCCGTCTTCATCGACACCGAGGCGGATCCCGAAGCCGCACTGGACGATTCCGTGTTCAAACCGGTCTGGGACGTGATCAAGGCCTTGCGGGCCCACGACGGCGACCTGGCGGAGCAGATCGACACACTGCGCCGTGAGATGGGCCGACGCGGCGGTGCGCCGCGGCTGCCGGACAAGATCCACCTTGACGTGCCCGTCCATGTCGGGCAGGAGTTCGTCCACGCCTTCGACGCCCGGTTGGTGGAGCAGACCAGCGCGCCGTGGGAGTTCTGGTTCGGGCTACTGCAACGCTACGCCGACGAGCACGGGACCGCCCTGGTCCTGCAGTCGTATGTCACAGAGGGCGGAGACCGGCTCGGCTCGTGGGTCACGATCCAGCGCAGCCTGCGGTCGAAGGGCCGCCTAAGCCCTGTTCGGCAAGAGCTCCTGGAGGCCCTGCCCGGCTGGAGTTGGGTTCCGAAGGCGGACCAGTGGGAGGACGGTATCCAACACCTCCGCGAATACGTCGACGTGCACGGCACCGCGGGTATTCGCGACGACTACGTCTGCGACGACGGGTACCGACTCGGCAAGTGGGTCGGCAAACAACGCACCAATTGGACGAACCTGCCCGCAGACCGCCAGCACCGGCTACAGCGCCTCCCCGGCTGGACTCTCGATGCCCGCTCCGCGCTGTGGGAAACGTCGCTCACCGCGCTCACCCGCTTCGCGGCGGAGAACGGTCACGCAAGCCCACCCCGGGGTCTCCTGGTTGACGGCATCGACGTGGAGTCGTGGGTCAGGCGCCAGCGGCGCACTTGGGACCAGCTCAGTGAAGAGCGACAGCAGCGCCTCCAGGCCCTACCTGGTTGGACGCTCAACATGCTCGACGACAAGTGGGACACGGGCTATCGCCACCTAGTCGAGTGCGTGGAATCCACCGGGAGCGCACAGGTTCTGCAGTCGCACGTCACCGACGACGGGTACCGGTTGGGCAAGTGGGTCAGCGTCCAGCGACGCACCTGGGACAAGCTCAGCGAAGACCGGAGGCAGCGGCTCGCACAGCTTCCGGGGTGGACGCTGGATGCGC
Organism: Mycobacterium zoologicum; assembly: GCF_020181635.2. NCBI lineage: Bacteria > Bacillati > Actinomycetota > Actinomycetes > Mycobacteriales > Mycobacteriaceae > Mycobacterium > Mycobacterium zoologicum. The sequence goes on from NZ_JAYJJS010000026.1 coordinate 56,987, forward strand.
GAGGTGACTGGTGGGAGGACTGGTTCCGCCGACTTGGGGAGTACGTGGCCGAACACGGCGACGCGCGCGTTCCCCAGCAGTACGTCTCTCCCGACGGCACCAAGCTCGGGTTGTGGGTGGCGAATCAGAAATCCACCTGGGCGTCGATGCGCGATGATCGTCGGCGGCGACTGGAACAACTCCCCGGGTGGACGTTGGACAGCCGAACCGCCTTCTGGGAGGAAGGGTTCCGCCACCTCTCGGAGTACACGAAAGAACACGGCTCAGCACAGCCGCCGAGCAACTACATCAGGGAGGGCTTCAAGCTCAGGACATGGGTCAACACACAGCGGCAGAACTGGGCCACGCTCGACGACGACCGTCGGCGCCGCCTGGAGCAGCTTCCCGGCTGGACGGCGAACACCAAGGTCACGTTGTGGGAGGAGGGCTTCGAGCACCTCACCGCATACGTCGAGGAGAACGGCACGGCCCTGGTGCCGGCCGAGTACATCTTCCGCGGATTTCGGCTGGGCCAGTGGGTGGCCGTGCAGCGGTCCGGTTGGAGCAAGCTGCGCGACGATCGAAGGCAGCGGCTCGCGGCGTTGCCCGGGTGGGCCGTGTCGGCGCGGGACGCCTGGTGGGAGGAGGGTTTCGGGCACCTCGCCACATATGTCGATGAGACCGACCATGCCTCCCCACCACAGAAGTACATCACCGAGAGCGGATTCAACCTCGGCTCATGGGTTGCAACGCAGCGGCAGAGCTACGCCAAGGGGAAGCTGAGTGAAGACCGCAAGAAACGGCTGGTCGCGCTGCGCGGGTGGGAATGGCAATCCCGGTTCGGTCCCCGCGCATAGCGTCAGGCGTAACTGTCCACAGCACCGGCTGTCAGCTTCGGCCAGTCCGCCCACAGTGCTTAGTTGTGCCGACAGCTACGCGGCGTTTGTGATCGCATTCAGTGCGACAGCAATCCGTTCGAATGCGTCGAGGGTCTCACTCGGCACGTTTGCCGGATCAGCCATGATGCCGTCCGCGAGGATCCGGGCCACCTTCCACTTCTCGAAGCTCCCGTGACCCTTGCGCTCGAACAGGGCCTCAACCCGGTCGACGATGTTTGGGACCGCCTTCTCCTCAGCGTTGAAGCGGAGATCCTTGCCGGGGTACGCCTCCTTCGCCGCGGCCATGAAGTAGTCGTCAGGGAACAGGTCCTCGATCTCGCCGGTGGTGTTGCCGTCAGGAGTGAAGTCACCGACGAACAGGACGCGGTTGTCGTACCCGAGCACCCGCTCGACCTTGCGGCCCTCCTTCCGGCCGGGCTCATCACCGTCAAGCAGAGCCGCCGCCTGAACCTCGTGGCCGACGAGCATGCTGGCGAGGGGCAGCACCCGTCCTGCACCCCCTCCGGGGGTGACGATGATCCCGTCACGAAGCCCCGCGCGCCCGGTGACAGGCAGCGCGGCGTCGAGGGCCTTGACGATCCACATGTCGGTGATCCCCTCCACTAGCACCTGATAGCGGGAGATGAACAGCGACTGCGCCAGCTGGTACCCGAGCGCGGCCTGCAGCGGGAAGAGCGCGTCCTTGTCCTTCGGCCATACGTCTTCGGAGACCTTGGTGGAGCCGGTGCCGCGGTCCTCCCATACGGGCCGGATCTCTTCGAGGTGATCGCCGTCGATCATGAACGGCGAGTGCGTCGTGTAGATCACCTGGTTGTCGTCGGAGATGCTGCGCAGGAACTCGATGATCTTGGCCTGCGCGGTGCCGTGCAGCGAGTTCCCCGGCTCGTCGAGGAGCAGGATGCTGTTGCGGTGGGTGTCGACTGCCTCGACGAGGAAGATCAGGAAGAAGGAGAAGAAGTACTGCATCCCCTGGCTCCGCTGGTCAAGTTCGATCTCGCTGGGGTCGAGATCGTCGGAGACCCAGACCCGGAAGAAGTTGCCGTCGAGGTCGTAGCGGAAGGTGTGGCGTCGCTGGAGCCACCATTTGGAGAACTTGTCCGTCATCGCCTGGCCGGCGGAGGACGTGAGAATCGCTCGCTCGTCGACTCGACGCCTCATGTCCGCCTGAGAGATCTGTGTGTCGTCACCGTTGAGCTCATGCAGTTGCTGCGGGTCCAGGTTCACGTGGCGGAAGAGTGCGCGCGTGGTGCGCACGCGCGGGGCGTGCTGGTCATCGCGGAGCTGCGTCATGAAGGTCGGGATGTGGACCGCGCTGTCGAGCACGTCGTAGCGGTCGAAGTAGATGAACTGTGGCATGTTCTCGACGGCCCAGTTGCGGGCCTTCCCGAGTGCCGCGCGGCTGCGTGCTTCGTCCCGCAGCGGTCGGAAGGCGTCGAGCAGACCGGCGAGAGCTGTCCTGTGCCACTGCTCGGTGACCTTCGCCGAGACAGCGGAGTAGAACGCTTCGACCGATTCCGCCGTTGCTCGTTTCAGTGGCGAAGGCAGTGCATCGGCGAGCCCAGTCAGTTGCTCCGCCAGCTCCGATTTGAGCGGTCCGAACTCATCGCCGTGCCCATCCGGGGCGACAGACTCGGCGAAGGTACCCAACGCGGCGGTGACTGCATTCTTCACTTCGCTGGAGCGCAGCCGATCGGAGCCAGGGTTCGGGTCGAACCCCACCGTGAACCTGTTGCCGTAGTTCTTGGTGATCACGACCGTCTTCGCGTCGGACACCAGTGGCGAGATCTCAGCCAACTCCGCGCGCTCGTCGTCGGTCAGCGAGAACCGGGCGCTGGCAACCTCAGCGGGATCGTCGGCGTCGAACTCGTCGGTGTAGCGCCGGCGGGGAAACTCGCGGAGGCCGTCGTACTCCTCACCATCCGAGGGGTTGAGCTTGGACAGACCCCGCAGGATCGCTGACTTGCCTGCCTCGTTCTTCCCCACGAGAACCGTGAGGTCGCCGCAGGAGACCCAGTCGGTGTCCTCGACCCGCTTGTAGTTCTGGACACGGAATGCTTCGAGTTTCACGGTGCCCCCATTGGCATGTGGATTGCGACTTGAACGATCGTAGGATGGTGCTCCGACATCGGCGGGCAGCGCCTCGCGCAGAGATGTCCCCGGCTTCTCAAGGTGTATTGGGTCAAGCGCTTTGCCTGATCACTCCGCACCGCGCCCCCGCCGGATTCGCGTGACGAGTTTGATTTCGGACCGCTCAGTCTCGGCGTCAAGGTGCCGAGCGAACAGTGCGATGGCGAAGCGGTCGAGCTGGTTATGTAGGTCGCGGTTCGCCTGGCGCAGTTCGGCGACGGTCTGCCGATCGTTGCGAACAGCCGCGGAACTCAGGCTGTCACCCCTGGTCAGGTTCGCGGTGAGCTGCTCGAACCGGCTGTTGAGCCGGTACGAGCTGTTCTCGGTGCGGTCCTGAACGAATGCACGCGCTACGGCATCGTGACTGCGGCCGGTGATCGCTTCGATCTGCCGTTTGGTGCGTGGCATGTCGGCGCTGTTCTCGATGGTGGTGATGGCGTCGGCGATGGCCTGCATGACGGCATCGCTGACGCGCTTGCGGGTCGGGCTAGGCATGTCCGTTCTCCTGTTCCAGATCGTCGTTATAGAGGTCGTCCGGGTCGTCGGCGGCCAAAAGTTCGCGGCGGATGCGGGCGAGGTTGGCCCGGTCTCGACGCATCTGTTCGGCAAGAGCAGGATGGCCGCGCTGTTGATCGAGGTAGTTGTCAATGCGGTCGATAGCGCTGGCGATCACGCCGACGTGTGCTGGCCTCAGTAGGGCGTTGGTGCAGTCGACGCCGACGCACACGTGATCGCCGAGTTTTGGGCGGTCGGCGCCGCAGCTACTGGTTGCCGGGTTCCACATGCAGTCGTTGGTGAGCCCCAGATGAAGTCGCTCCGCGACCGTCGCGGTGAGCCGATCGGCGCGGTCGGGGTTAGCGATGATCTGTGCGCGGAATCCGGTGACGTGGTGAGCTGCCGGTCCGGCCACTGGGCTGTCATCCTGAAGCAGCACGGCCGCGTCGCTGTGCAAGACACGTTTGCGTTCATCGTCCATGAGGCGCACAGCCCGTTGTTGTCCATCGCTCATGTACCCCGTGGTCATTCGCCAGGCGCTGTGACCCAGTTGGATTCCCAGTCCGAGTTCGGCTCCTGGGCGGGTGGTGGCGAAGACGCTGAACGCACGTCGGAGGGAGGTCGCGTTGACGGCCTGGCCTTTCGGGATCGCGATGTGCTCCAATCCGAGTCCCCGTCCGCGTCCTGGTCGTTGTGCGGGGTCGTCGTTGACGAATGCGATCAGCCTGGCGATGTCTCGGTTCGGGACGTAGGAACCAGCGTTGCGGCTGCTGCGCGCGAAAAGGTGCGTGTCGTGTCTGGCCAGGCTGCCCAGAACTTCGATCGTCCTGATGACAGGTCGGGGTGCCCACCATGTTCGGCGCTCGCCGCCAGGATTGTCGTTGCCCTTGTGCTGAACGCTCTTGAGGGCGGCGAGACCGTCCTTGGTGGTGTGGCTGTCGCGTGTCAGTTCCTGGATCTCGCTGTCGCGCATGCCGGTAAGACTGGCGATCAGGATGTAGCAAGCAGCGCGGAGGACGCTTTCGAGATATTCGGTTTCGCCGAGACCCAACTCCTCCACCCACGTGCTGCTTGTCCCGTCCGGGTGGGTGACGACGGCAGTGGGTACGTGCAGTCCTCCGAAAGTCGCCCGCTGCGGGTCAGCCGCAGCGGTTGCGATGAGTGCCGCGGCGTCCGGCATGTATTGGTGGCTCGCGCGGTTGAGGACGTTGGCATTGATGCCGAGGAGCCGTTCTAGCAGGGTCCTATTCGGCTCTCCTCGTTGATGTTTGGTGCGGCCAAAGCCGGTATGAAGGGGTAACAGACCTCGCTGCTCGCTCCAGTCGAGCAGGGCGTTGTACGCGTTGGCTCCAGCTGGTCCCCGTGGCTCCATCGGAAGTGCGGCTCGAGTCTCGGCCGCGGCGATGATGTCGTCGCTGAATCGGTTGACGATGGCCCATGATGCGGTGACGAGCGGCGCCCAGGTTTCCCACGGGAGAGGCGGCGTGGTGTTCTCGGTGTGTGTGACTTCACCGCTGACGCTGGAAGCGCTGCGGCCAGCCCAGGGGAAGAAGGAAAGCGCATCGGGCAGAACTGCCTGGCACTCTCGCAGCAACCGCAAGGTGGTGACGTAACCACGGATACTCGTCGCGGTGAGTCCGACACCGCCCGCGCGGTGCTGGCCAGTGCGGAGGTCATCGAGGAAACGATCGGCGTCGGCTTGAGTCCAGTCGGCGAAGCGGTCGATTCCGTTGTCCTCGGACCACTTGGCGATGACGACGAGCTTGCGGAAGCAGTCGTATAGCCCTGCTGGTGGTGTTCCGTCGCCGCGGCGGACGACGCCCGCCTCTACGACGACTTCGCGGTCGGGGGCTGCGACCGTCATGAGGATGTTCTTGACGGTCATGCGGTGCACACCCGGAGCGCTGGCGAAGTGAATGTAGCGCTCTCCCATGTTGACCCGGTTGACCACAAGGGCGAGATCCCATGGGTCGTCGCCGTATTGCGGGCCGCCGGCAAGGTGGGGCCAGACGCGCATCTCCGCGGTGAAGGGGTTCCTCCACAATGCTGGGGATTCTCGCGGGGACGTTCCAGCCGTCACGATGCCGGTGCTTCCGGGACGCCGCGCATGTCGTTGAGCACGCCTGCGTCGATCGGTGTCAAGTTCGCTTGCTGGCGGACTCGCTGGATCTGGTCAGGGCTGAAGGCCGGCAGGACCACCTCGGTGATGGTGTCGTAGATGGGTTTCCAGTGCGTCTGCCAGGTTCGTGGGTCGGCGGCGCGATCGGGATGCGTCATGTCCTGGATCGCGAGGGCAGCCGGCAGGTGGTGCAGTGTGATGAGCGCGTTGGGGCATGCGAAGCAGGTGCCGGTGATCGACTTGGTGCAGACGGTTCCTTTCTTCTCGTAGGGGCTGTCGAGGGGATTGCGGCATCCGGTGTGTGGTCCGTCGAGTTGGCCGACCACTAGAGCGCTGGCCGTGTCTGGGTCGATGCCGGGCGCGTCGGCGCCGGCTCGGATGGCTTGCTCAGCGTCCGGGGTGACGATGGTCGGACCGTTGACGGCGCCGTCGAACATGTCGTTGACGCTGTCGATGAGAATGCGACCGGCCTTGGCGCGCAGAACCGAACTGTTGGTGTAGTGGCCGAAGAATGTCTTCGCCGAGTGGCGGCGGCCATTCGCCAAATAGGCCCTGGGGTCGGCAAGCACCTCGCGTGTGGTGGCGACCTTGCGCAGCCGTGCCCATTGGTTAGCGCCTGACAAGGGGAGGTTGTTGCGTGCGGCAATCTCAGATAGCCGGTAGGCCAAGCGCTGCCAGGGTGGTTGTTTGACCCCGCCGCAAACATCCTCCATAAGGATCAGGGAGGAGTTACCAGATTCGGCGCGGGCAGCGGCATTCAGCATCAAGGCCCAGCGAAACGCAGTGAAAGGTGCTGTGTCGCGGCGGGCGTACACCTCGTCGTAGGTCTCGTGGGCACGGTTCTTGGTGTATCGGACACGAAGCACTTCGATGAGGTCGTTCTCGGCGAGGTAGCGGAGTCTGTCTATCGGCGACAACGCGGTCACGGAGTCCTCGATTGCGGGGTCGGCGGTGGCTTCGATGTCGTGGACGGTCAGCGCGCGAAGCACTTCGGGCGGCTCGCCGGTTGCAAGGCTGAGCAGCACGTGCGTCGCGGTCTGGACATCGATGTCGGTGATGCCGCGGTCTGGCTGAGTTAGGGCACTTTTCGCCTTCCGGTAAGCCCAGCGACGCCATGCGCGGGTCTCCTCCTCGCTCAGCGGCGGCAGTCCGTCGTTGCGGTGATGCCATAGGCGCGGCTGACGCACCAACCGGTCTACGACTTCCTCATGCAGCGTCCCGGGGTGGTCATCCTCGTGCCGTCGGAGAAGGGCAAAGACGTGGACAACTTTCCGGTAGGCGTTGTCTGACTTCGCTTTTCGATGCTGTGCCAGCATGTTGAGTTCCCATAGATCCAGGTGCGCCCGACGCAGATCTCGCAATGCGAATTTGCCCTTTCCTTCGTCGGTCAGCGGTAGCGCACCCACCGACCGCAAGAAGCTCAGGAGTCCTGCCGTGAGTGAGTACTCCATGCGTCCGAACTCAGTGAGGACTTGGAGCCAGGTCGCCGCGAGTTCCGCCGCAACTACCGGTGTCTCGAACCTCGACGGATCAATCGAGTAGGCGAGTGTGTCGCTGTAGACGGCCCATTCGAAGGTGAACATGCCGTTGTGCGGTGCAGACCGCATCGCAGAGTCCCCGGGAATATCGGGGGTGGAGTACGAGCCCCTCACCGAACGTCTCCCCTGCTGGGGTCGACGTCCAACTCCCAGTCGTCCTCGATGGTCTCGGGGTCAGCGCCTGCATCGGATTCGGTGTGTCCGACGAGGTCGGCTGCGGTTGCCGCGAGGGCGGCCGGGACGTTCTCGGTCCATGTTTCTGCGGCGTGGAGGTAGTGCATCGTGGTCTGGACGCTGGCGTGGCCGAGGAGTTCCTTTACCGTCAGCACCGGGTTCGCCAGCAGCAGGTAGGGATCTTCAGCGCGCTGTCGCCCTTCCTTCATGAGCGCGGCCAGCATCCGGACCGCGTAGGAATGTCGCATCGTGTGGGGAGTGACATGGACGTGGCGGGGTGGTTGATCGCGGTGGCGGGATTGGCGGACTCGTTCGCGAGCGTCGGCGAAGAGTTGGTTCCAGCGTTCGAGACCGGGTGGAAGTCCGCTGCGGGAGACGAACAACGCGAGTGGATCGATAGTTCCGTCATCGAGGACGCGAACGGCTTTGGCGCGGTCCTTGTTGGTGAATAGGACCAGCGGAATGCGCTGGGACCCGACGGCGACGTAGGGCTTTCCCCGCCGCTCGATTAGGTCGTCGACCACCAGCAGAGAGCCGTCACGGATCTTGGCGCGGAGGCTGCGTTGGGCCGCCTGTACGACGCGGTGCCGTTCAGTCCGGCGGTAGAGGTCGGTGGCGTGTGCTACTTGTGCGGTGACGTAGATGGATCGGACCACCTGCTTCTTTCCGAGCCGATCGAACACCTGGATGGACTCGGATCCCATCGTTTCCGGGACCGGAACCTCGGCGTCGAGGAGAAGCGCGCACTCCTCGCGTCGGAGGCCGGTAGTTGCCAGTAACAGCCCGTACACGTAGTCCCGTTCGGGGTAAGCGGGCGCACCCCCGGGGTCGTAGCCGTCACCGCGCAGGCCGACTTCGAGGAAGTGCTTGGTCTGGGCCGCCTTAAGAAATCGCGCTCGACGCTCGCGCTGTTTGTGGGAAATGAGGGTGTTGCGGTTATTGCGGCCCCAGCGAGGGATCGGGTCTTTCACCATCCAGCCGATCTGGGCGGCGTAGTAGAAGAACGAGGAGAAGCAGCCGAATTCGGTAGCCAGCGTGGTGTCTTGGACTTCCTGCTGGCGGGCATCCCGGTAAGCGGTCAGATCCTCAGTCGTGGTGGCGGTGAGGTCCACCAATTCCCCGCCGCGGCGCTGGCGTACGAACCGCAGCAACCGGGCGAGGTGGTAGGCGTGAAAGCTCCGCAGGCTGTCTAGGGCATAGGCGCGTTGACGCCACGCGGTGAGCAGGTAGGTGTTGAGTCGGTCGCAGCCGGTCAGTGAGCCGTCGCCATCGACGATGAACGGAAGGCCGTCCGGGATGTCGTGTCGGTCGAGCGACTGCACAACCGACGACCATGGGAGCGTTGTCGCGCCATCGGGAGCTTGCAGAACTTCGCCCTCGCGAGCGCTTCTCTGGACCACGACTATCCGCATGCAGAGACCTCCTTGCCGCCTGTGCATCCCGTCGTACCGCAGGGGTATGACACTTCTGCTCGTTGGCAAGGAGGTCTCAAATATGAAGTTGTCTGTGTGCTATCGGTGGAGCTGCCGGGAATCGAACCCGGGTCCTACGGCATTCCCTCAAGACTTCTCCGTGCGCAGTTCGCTATGTCTCTACTCGGATCTCCCGGTCACGCGAACAAGCCGAGATGACGATCCCAGTCGCTGTTGGTGTCCCGATACATCCCGCGACCGGACGTATCGGTGGATCCCTCTAGTCGATGCCAGGGTCCGGGCCGAGGGAGCTCCCGGTCTGACAGGCCCGCCTCGCTTAGGCAGCGAGGGCGAAGTCGCTCTGAAGAGCGACCTTAGCCGGCGTAAGTGCCTTGGCGCTTACTTGTTTACAGCGACGCTTACGGTGGTCTCCTGCCTGCACCGGCACGCTTCCCTTGATTCGACACACGCAGTCGAAACCTTTCAGCCCCCTGCCTCTATCTCTGCTGATTCCCGCCACCTCGACGAGACACTTCATGGTACCGGTCTGCAACGAGCAATGATCAGAACCTGTGGATGACCCTCGGTGGGGCGGCATGAAAGTGGGC
>NZ_JAYJJS010000027.1:0-64278 GCF_020181635.2 Mycobacterium zoologicum
GGAACAGTGGCTCACCGAACAGCGGAACAGTGGCTCTCACCCAGCGCAATATCCAGCAAGTGTAGACGAAATGTAGACACAGGGCATTGCGGATCGTCCCGTGTGTTCACGAACGCCAGGCAAGGTTCGGGTGCTACCAGCCCCTTGCTCTTCTGCCCCGCCTATCGAGCAAGGCCGAGAAATGCCATCATCGCTCGCTCGACCTCGACGACTTGCTCCGCAGTCAACCGACCTAGTCGGGAGTGGACATTCGACCTTCTGACGGTTGTGACCTTATCGATCATCACATCACTGTCGTGGTCCAGTCCGGATAGCCGGTCGTCGCCGCCGGCTATCCGAATGCGCATCAGCGGCGCATCCAACAGCATGCTGGTCATCGGAGCGACAGTCACTGAACTCGTACCATCAAACAGGTCGTCTTGGATGATCACCGCAGGACGCGGCTTCGCGGCATTAACGCCACCCGCCACGGTCCAGATCTCCCCTCGGTTCACTCCTCGTCCCATGGCGTCGAGATGGCCTCGATGAAATCTTGGTCGTCGCCGGTGTCGTCCGCCCGTGCGACCAACGAAGCCTGACGATGCGCCTCGGCCGCAAACGTCTCGGTTCGAACATCAGGCACCCAGACCTGCAGCGGCCGCAGGCCCCGCTCCCGCATTCGCCGTCGGTACGCACCGACCCTGTCCCTCACGGTCATGCCACCGATGTTACATGTAACGTTGGATCTGGGCGGCAGGATGAGCGGGCGCTGAAGGCCGGCAGACAAATTCCCCGCCACGGCTGTCGCGCGACGACGTGCTTGGCCAACTTGAAGACGGCCATCGTCACGATGCTCTAGAGGCGGCCCGACTGCTCGACCTACACCACCTGGGTGGACACTAGGACGTGGCTCTTTCTGCAACAGTGTTCAAGGTCGAACTTGGCATCTCCGATGTCGATCACGGTTACTACGCCGATCACATGCTGACCGTGGCACGTCACCCCAGTGAAACCGATGAGCGGATGGTGGTGCGGTTGTTGGCGTTCGGGCTGCGCGCACATCGACTCAGCGACGTCGACGGCGAGTTGACGTTCGGGGCGGGCCTGTCCACCCCTGGCGTACCGGACTTGCGGCTCGCCGACTACACCGGCCGGATCCTGGAGTGGATCAACGTCGGCCAGCCCGACGAACGCGCCTTGAGCAAGGCGGCCAGCCAGGCCGACCAGGTGCTGCTGTTCCCGTTCGCCGCCGGCGTGACCACCTGGTGGCGCACCGTGGGCCCCAAAGTGGCTGGGCTGTCGAACCTGTCGGTGATGCAGATACCGCACGCACCGGTGCGGCAACTGGCCCAGACTGTCGATCGACGGGTCTCGGCACAGGTGATGGTGCTCGAAGGTCAGGTGACGATGACCGTAGGCGGCGTCAACGTCACCTTCACGCCCGAGCCATTGGAGTGAACGCCTGAGCTCGAGGATGGATCATGGCCACTGCGAGTGAGTCTCGCCCGTCGCCTCGCGCTACTTCATCACTGCGACACGCCTTTTCCCGTTCGCGCCGTAAGCTGACGACGTGGACAACGCGACCCTGGCCAGCGCCTCCTCAGCGGCGGCGCTAACGGCGGGGCTGACAGCCTATCCAGCGTTGATGTTCGCCTGCATCGCGGTGACGATCTACTACGCACGCCGGCACCACCGAGGCCGGGCGATCGCCGCCGCGGTGATGGTCGGGGTACTGACCCTGGTCGGGTTGTTTATCGCGATCGTCAGCAGTGTCACGTGAACATTCACGACACGGCGGGCATGAACGCCAGATGGTTGGCGGCATCCGGCAACTCCCGGATGTAGATCCCCCCTTCCCCACTACTGTCTTTTATAGATGCCCCAACGCCTTTCACGACGGGTTGCGGGAATTGTCGCGACAACCACGACGGCATGCACGGGAGTGTGCGCATACCGGGTGGTCGTCACGCACACTGGAACACGCATCCGAGGCCATGGAGGAACGATGCTCGAATGAGCCCCATCCCCGAATTCGACTTCATCATCGTGGGAGCAGGCAGCGCGGGCTGCCTGCTCGCCAATCGGCTCAGCGCCAACCCAGACCACCGTGTGCTGTTGATCGAGGCCGGCGGAAGAGACAACCAGTTCTGGATCAAGGTGCCGGTGGGCTATCTGTACACCATCGCCAACCCCCGCACCGACTGGTGCTTCACGACCGAGGCCGATCCAGGTCTGGCCGGACGCAGCATTCACTACGCGCGGGGCCGCGTGATCGGCGGCTGCTCGTCGATCAACGCCATGATCCACATGCGTGGACAGTCAAGCGATTACGACCTGTGGGCGCACGCCACCGGTGACGACCGATGGCTCTGGGGTGGCCCAGACGGTCCCGGCGAGACGCTGGCGATCTACAAGCGGCTGGAGGACTACTTCGGCGGAGCCGATGCCTGGCACGGCGCCGGTGGTGAGATCCGGGTCGAGCGGCCACGGGTCCGCTGGAAGATCTTGGACGCCTGGCAGGCCGCCGCCGCCCATGTGGGCATCGCTCCGATCGAGGAGTTCAACCGGGGCGACAACGCCGGCAGCGCGTACTTTCACGTCAACCAACGACGCGGCCGCCGTTGGTCGATGGCGGATGCTTTCCTGCATCCTGTCGCCCACCGGCCGAATCTCAGCGTCTACACCCAGACGCAGGCGTTGCGACTGCTGATGGATGACCAGGTCCGCCAGGACCAGCGTCGCGGTGCCTGGACCACGGCTGCGCACCGCGCCACCGGCGTTCGGTTGCTCAAGGACGGCCGTATCGTCGACGTTCGTGCTCGCCGCGAGGTCATCCTGAGCGCTGGGTCGATTGGTTCGCCTCATCTCCTGCAGGTCTCGGGTCTGGGCCCCGCCAAGCTGCTTGCACAACATCAGGTGCCGCTGGCCGTCGACCTGCCGGGAGTGGGTGAGAACCTCCAGGACCATCTGCAACTGCGGACGGTCTACCGCGTCCGGGGCGCCTCGACCGTCAACACGCTGTACCGGAATTGGATCACCCGTGGCGGCATGGGACTTCAGTACCTGATGCTGCGATCAGGACCGATGACGATGCCGCCTTCCACCCTGGGGGCATTCGCGAAAAGCGACCCCGCTCTGGCCAGTCCCGATCTGGAGTGGCATGTGCAGCCCCTGTCGTTGCCCAAGTTCGGAGAACCGCTGCACCGTTTCGCGGCGATCACTCCCTCGATCTGCAATCTGCGGCCCAGCTCGCGTGGCCATGTGCGCATCGCCGGTCCGGATCCGCTGACCAATCCCAAGATTGCCTGCAATTACCTGTCCACTGACGCCGATCTTGAAATTGCCATGCGCGGCCTCCGGATGACCCGGAAGATCATGTCGGCGCAAGCCCTGTCCCGGTACAACCCGCAAGAGTTGCTGCCCGGCCCACAACTGGTGAGCGACGAGGACCTGCAGATGGCGGCCCGTGAACTGGGTACCACGATCTTCCACCCCGTGGGAACGTGCACGATGGGAGCCTTTGACGCGCAAGGTCTTCCGAGGTCTGCGACCACGGTGCTCGACACCGACTGCCGCGTGTACCGCGTCGCCGGTCTTCGAGTGGTCGATGCTTCGGCGATGCCCGCCATCACTTCCGGCAACACCAACGCGCCGGTCATGTTGATCGCAGAGCGTGCTGCGCGGGCAATCCTGAGCTAGGAAGGTTACGGTTGCCCCAGGTCGAGATCACCGGCCGCGACAAGGGAGGGTCACCATGCTCAAGCACGAGATCCACGGCACCGGTGAGCCCTTGGTGCTCGTCCACGGGATCACGCACCGCAGGCAGGCCTGGTATCCGGTGTTGGAGCACCTGACCGATCACCGCACCGTGGTGCTCTTCGATCTGCCCGGCCACGGCGAATCGCATGACCTGGTGGTCCGCGACGGCGACGTACAGGGGACCCTGCGCGTCGAGCTCGTCGAATTCCTGGACCAGCTGGGGCTTGAGCGCCCACACATCGCCGGGAACTCTCTCGGCGGCCGGGTGGCGCTGGAAGCCGCCGCCGACGACCTGGTCGCCAGCGCGACCGTGCTATCCCCCGCCGCGTACTGGCACAACGCCATCGACTTCGCCTACGTTCGTCTGATCTTCCGGTTGCTGACCACCAGCGCCCGACTGCTGGCACCCGTGGTGCCGACGCTCGCGCGTTCGCCACGGGCTCGCCGGATGATGGGCGGGGTGGTCTCAGCCCACCCCGAGAGGATTCCGGCCGAGGCGTTTGTGGGCGATCTCAACGGCATGCGGCGAGCCATCCCCGCCATGAAGAAGATCTTCCCGGCCGCAGAAGTGTTCGACCGTGAGATCGCCGCCGACGTTCCGGTGACCGTCGCGTGGGCAGCACGTGACCGAATTCTGCTGCCCTACCAAGCGCGCATCGCCGAGCAGCGACTCCCCCAGGCCCGCCACATCCGACTGCCCGGGTGCGGCCACGTGCCAATGGCCGACGACCCCGCGCTCGTCGCACGCGTTCTGCTGGAGGGCAGCGCACCCGGCGCGCAAGCCGAGGCGTCCTAGCCAGCCACTTCAAGAACGAACGCTACTGGTTCACCACCACCGGAACCGCCGACCGGCTGCTCAGCACATGCCCGGGCCAGTCGACGGTATCGACGTCCAACACAGCCAAGAATCTGCACGGTCTGACGCACTGACCCGCGCGCCCGGAATGTTTGAATGAGCCGTGGCCAACCGCATCCAATCCCTGCTCGAGGTCCAGTACCCCGTCGTCCAGGCCCCGATGACCTATATCGCGCGCGCCGAACTCGCCGCCGCGGTCTCCGAGGCCGGCGGGCTCGGAATGATCGAAACCCTCACTCCCGAGGGGCGTGCCGACCTGAAGCGGGTGCGTAAGCTCACCGCGAAGCCGGTGGCGGCGAACCTGATGATCCAGGGCTGGAAGAAGGACCCGTCGATCGTCGAGATCTTGGCGGGGGCCGGCGTACGCCACGTCTTCACCTCGGCCGGTGATCCGGCACTGTTCACCGCGCGGCTGCACGACGCCGGTATGACGGTGGTGCATGTTGTGGGGTCGCTCAAGGGCGCGCACAAGGCGGCCGACGCCGGCGTCGACGCGCTGGTGGTCGAGGGGGTCGAGGGCGGTGGGTTCAAATCCCTGCTCGGCGCCTCGACGATGGTGCTACTCCCCCTGGTTGCCGAGAACGTGCACCTGCCGATCATTGCTGCGGGCGGCATGTGCGACACCCGGTCGGCGGCGGCGGCACTGGTGTTGGGCGCCGAGGGCGTGCAGATGGGCACCCGGATGCTGGCCAGCCAGGAGTCGGCGGTGCACGCGAACTTCAAGGATGCGATCGTGACGGCAAACGATTCCGGCACAGTACTTCTCGACATTCCCGGCAATCCGACCATGCGGGTCTTGCGGACCGGGCTGGCGGCGCGTGTCGCGGACGACGACCCGGATGCCCAACTTCTGGGCAGAATCACCGAGCTGTACTTCGACGGCGACATGGAGGCCAGCGTCGCCAATACCGGTCAAGTGTCATCACGGATCGTTGATCTGCTGCCGGTGGCGGAGATCATTCGCCGGACGTGGGGCGACATCGAAGCGGTGCTCGACGACGCTCGATCACGCAGCGGAAGGTGCTGAACCAGGAGGCCGCGTCAAGTAGTGACCAGCCGTTGGCCCGCAGGCGCTAACTGCAGCGATACTGCCGGTTGAGCACGCAGTTCACCGGCGGCGAGTAGAGGCCGCTCACCACGCCGCGCATCCCGCCGGTCGCCGAACCACCGGGCGCGATGATGCGGTTCCAGTTCGCGGGTCCAAGAACATAATGTGTCCCCGATCGCGCGATGGTGCTGCTCCAGGTGTGCGACACCGATTCCCCCACCGGCAGGTCGAATTCAAGCCGCCAGTCGGCCATCGGCGCCGCACTCAAGTTGGTGACGGTGAACCGGGCAATGAAACCCGTCTGCCACGTGGAGTCCACCGACAACCTCGCCGTCGCCGCGGCCGCATCAGCCACCGGCATGGCGGGAAGCCCGACGACGGCGACCAGCCATACCGACGCGACCAGCCGAAGCGATGCGCGCCAGTGCTTCACAAAGGTGCTGAGGACGGCCACGGCCGCCAACCCTAGGCCTGACCCAGCACCATCGCCGCGTACCCGGCCGGCGGGCTGCCGAACCTTTGCCCAACCGAGACCGGCGTGAGATTTTTGGGCGACCTCACCGCGACCGCGACGACCGTATCTGTTGCGCGATCTCACCGTAACGCTCGAAGCGTTCGGGGTCGCCGATCGCGTTGTACAAGACCACGCGCGATGCCACTCCGCCGTACTTGTCGATCAGCTTGTCCGCCAATTGATCCCACGTTGACTCGGTCGCAAACGCAGCCAGGTGCTCGTCGGTGATCTGTGCGGCCATACCCGCGAAGTCACCGGCCTTCTGCCTCTCCCGGATCCGGGCCGTGGTGCCCTCGAAGCCGGCCTCATCCCAGATGAACGCGTAGTTCGGCGTGCTGCCGTAGAAGCTCATGCTGGCGCGGACGAAATCCCGTTCCCTGCTGCGCTCTTCGTCGCTGTCGCCGACGATCGTCATGGCGGGAACGATGATCGCGATATCCGACGGCGAGCGACCGGCCTTCTTCGCTCCTTCGGCGACCCGCGGCACGACGTGGCGTGTCAGATACCCGGGCTCGCCGAGTGGATGAACGTGTACGCCGTCGGCCACTTCGCCGGCCATCCGCAGCATCCACGGATTCACCGCCGCGACATCGACTTTGGGGTCGGGAGCGTCGATGGGCCCGGCGCTCCACTGCGGAGTGATGAAATCCAGGTCGTAGAACTCGCCGTGGTGATCGAGCTTCCCCGTGCGGAACGCGGCGAAGCACGCCTTCACCGCCAGTACGTAGTCGCGCAGCCGCGGCCCGGGGTGATCGAACGCAGCCCCGTAGCGTCGCACCACGTGGGTGCGGACCTGCGTGCCCAGGCCGAGCCGGAAGTTACCTGCGCTGGCCTCCTGCAACTCCCACGCCGTCGCCGCGGTGACGAACGGGCTGCGCGGGAAGGCGACCGCGACTCCGGTGGACAGCTCCAGGCCGGGTGCGGCCTGGGACGCGATGGCGGCGTTGAGATACGCGGTACGCCCGGCCTCGGTGAACAACAGACCGGAGAATCCCGCGGCCTGGGTGCGCCGGGCCAAGTCGCCGACCTTCCCCAGTGGCTGCGGGAGGATCATGACGTCGATTTGCACGCGGCGAGCCTACGCGCAACCTGTAGCGTCACGGGGGTGAAACTCACCCGAATGCAGTCGTTCGTTGCCGCCGCGGCCGGTGTCGCCGCCATCGTCCTGCCGTTCGCGGCGGGCCCGGCGACGGCGGCCGAGTCCTGCCCCACCGCCGCGCCGGCCGGCGGCACACCGGAGTGGACGCTGAGCGGGGCCACCGGCAGCGTCGCGGTCACCGGCTCCACCGCCACGACGGCACCGCGGGTGGACGTCTCCACACCGTTCAGTGTCACCGAGACCCAGGTGCACACCCTGCAGGCCGGCGATGGCCCGGTGGTTCCGGGTTCGGCGAAGGTGTCGGTCTGCTACATGGGCGTCAACGGCCGTGACGGATCGGTGTTCGACAGCAGCTATCAGCGCGGTGCACCGGTCGACTTCCCGCTCAACGGCGTGATCCCCGGTTTCCAGAAGGCGATCGCCGGGCAGACCGTGGGCTCCACCGTCGCCGTCGCGATGACGTCGGCCGACGGCTACCCCGACGGCCAGCCCGGGGCCGGAATCCGTCCCGGCGACACCCTGGTGTTCGCGATCAAGATCCTGGGCGCGTCCGGCTGAGTTCGCGGGCCGCGTGTGAGCCGACCCCGGTCAGCTCAGGGCTGCGATGGCCGCGTCGTAGTCGGGCTCGGAGGCGAT
This sequence comes from Mycobacterium zoologicum, assembly GCF_020181635.2. Lineage (NCBI taxonomy): Bacteria > Bacillati > Actinomycetota > Actinomycetes > Mycobacteriales > Mycobacteriaceae > Mycobacterium > Mycobacterium zoologicum. Next base: position 7,892 of record NZ_JAYJJS010000027.1, read on the forward strand.
CTCGGGCACCAGCTCGGTGTAGGCCACCTTGCCGTCGGCGCCGATCACCACGACGGCCCGTGCCAGCAGCCCGGCCATCGGACCGTCGGCGATGGTCACGCCGTAGTCGCCGCCGAAGCTCGACCGGAACGCCGACGCCGAGGTCACGTTCTCGATGCCCTCGGCACCGCAGAAACGCTTCTGCGCGAACGGCAGGTCGTTCGACACGCACACCACGGCCACACCGCCGGCCGCAGCGCGCTCGTTGAAGGTCCGCACGCTGGTCGCGCACACCGGGGTGTCAATGGACGGGAAGATGTTCAGCAACAGCGGCTTACCGCCGAACTGACCACTGTCGACCGCACCGAGATCGGTTCCGGTCAGCGAGAATGCGGGCGCCGCACTCCCCACCGCAGGCAGGTCGCCGGACGTGTTGACTGCGTTTCCGCGCAAGGTTATCTGTGCCATGCCGCCAGTCTGCCAGTCGTGACTACGGCAGGTGCCTCCGGTACCGTTCGATCATGACCGATCGAAACCGCCAGTTCCTGCTCCGTGAGCGTCCCACCGGCCGGATCGGCCCGGACACCTTCGAACTCACCGAGCAGGCGGTGCCGGCGATCGGCGACGGCGAGGCACTGGTGCGCGTCGACTGGATCTCACTGGATCCGACCAACCGGATGTGGATCAACGAAACACCGTCGTACCTGCCGCCGGTCGGCATCGGCGAGGTCATGCGCGCCGCCGGGCTCGGCGAGGTCATCGCGTCGAACAATCCGAACTTTCCGGTCGGCCAGATCGTGCAGGGACTGACCGGCTGGCAGGAGTATGCGGTCGTCTCCGATTCGATGCCGCTGTTCCCGGTCGAGGTCGCCGACGGCGTCTCACCCAGCGCGTACCTGGGCGCGCTGGGCATGACCGGGCTCACCGCGTGGATCGGGATCCGCGACATCGGCAAACCCAAGCCCGGCGAGACCGTCGTCGTCTCAGCTGCGGCCGGCGCGGTCGGCTCGGTCGCCGGTCAGCTCGCCAAGGCCTCCGGGGCCCGGGTGGTCGGGATCGCCGGCGGGCCGGACAAGTGCGCGCTGCTGACCGACCGGCTCGGCTTCGACGCGGCCGTGGACTACCGCGCCGAGGACTGGGCCCGCCAGCTCGCCGCCGCAACCCCCAACGGGATCGACGTCGACTTCGAGAACGTCGGCGGCGACATCATGGATGCCATCTTCGCCCGCATCAACGTCGGCGCTCGAATCGCGTTGTGCGGGATGATCTCCGGCTACAACGAGACCAACCCACCGCCGGGACCACGTGCGTTCGGCAACCTACTGATCCAGCGCGCGAACCTGCAGGGCTTCATCGTGCTCGATCACTTCCTGCGCTCCCCGGAGGCCAACGCCGAGATCGGCGAGCTGATCGCCGCCGGGAAGCTCACCCCGCTCGAGACCGTCGTCGAAGGGTTCGAGCAGCTGCCGACGGCCATCAACATGCTGTTCGACGGCAAGAACGTCGGCAAGCTGGTGGTGAAGGTCTCCAGCTAGACCCAGCGTCGGGTCAGGGCCTCAGGCGTCCAGGCGGGCCAGGCCAGCTCCCCGATCTCCGCACCTCCGGCGAACTGCGCCACAATCTTTGGCCCGGTCGCACGTGAATTGTCGTAAACCGTAGCGACATCGGCCATTGCGATCGCTTCGGCGACGAGTGGCCACAGCCGGTGGTATCGCCCTCGGATCTTCTCCTCAGGAACCGCGTGCCCGCCCGCGACCACGCGATACCGCACCCGCTGCACCGCCAACACTTCGGGGATCAACAGTGCATGCAGCATCACCGTGTAGCCCTGGGAGTGCGCATGGCGGAGCAAGTCAAGTTTGGACTCGTGCGAAAACACCGTCTCAGTGATGAACGAATGGCCCTCCGCGATGAGCTTCACCCGGGTCAGCGCAGCCACCTTTGCAGCGTCGTACGCGCGCGCAGCGGTGTCGTCGGGCCAGCGGCTCTTGGCGATCTCATCTGCGTTGACGAACGGCGCACCCGGCAGCAACTGCCCCAACGTCAGGGCAACGAAGGTGGATTTCCCCGCCCCGTTCGGGCCGACGACGAGGTCGAGTCGTCGCATCAGCGCCCGTCCGCCGTCAGTAGGACGTCTCGACGATCACCGAGGTGCCGTCGGGCCGATATTCGACGATTCGACCCTCGTCATCAAGCGCGACTGTGGTGATGCCGCGCTCGGCGAGCAGGTTCCCGTAATTGGTCTGCGCCAGGTTCTCCTCGATCGCCGCGGAGATTTCAGCGTTGTAGACCACGCCTTCGTCGGCAGTCAACGCAGCGGTGTCCAGATGACCGGCCAAGGCTGCTTCGACCCGCCTGCGCGCCGCGGTCTGCTGCGCCGATACCGCGCGACCTACCCGCGCCCAGTGATCGAGCTGTTGTTTGGCCGACCGGCTCTGCCGAGCACCTTCGGCCGCAGCGCTGTCCACCAAGTCCGCCGCAAACCTGGTTACCCGATCGGCGGCCTCGGCCATAGGCGACCTCCCAGCTGCGTAGCAATATGAAACAAGCTATAGCGGAATGCTACACCGTCCAGTCGGCTCACCCCGGGCTGTAGCGTGGCGCAGGTGACTTCCTTTCGCACCCCGCTCATCGCACTCGCCACCGGTGCCCTGGGCCTGGGCCTGACCCTGACCGCCTGCGGCGGCTCGGAGAACAGCGCTTCCTCGGAGCGCACCTCCACAGTGACGGATCTGTTCATGCCCCCCGGCGGCCAGACGCCGTCGGTCTGCCCCTCGTCGGCGCCGACGGAGGGCGGCGAGCCCGAGTGGACGCTGCCCGGATCCAGCGGCAGCCTGGCGGTGATCGGCTCCACCGACACCGCCGCGCCGAGTGTCACGGTGAAGCAACCGTTCAAGGTGGCGCAGACCCAGGTGCACACGCTCAAGGCCGGCGACGGCCCGGTGGTCGCGGACAGTGCCACCGTGACGGTCTGCTACATGGGTGTCAACGGCCGCGACGGGTCGGTGTTCGACAGCAGCTACCAGCGTGGCGAGCCGGTAGAATTCGGGCTGGGCCGCGTCGTGCCGGGATTCCAGAAGGCCATCGCGGGCCAGAAGGTCGGCTCGACGGTGGCCGTCGCGATGATCCCCGCCGACGGCTACCCCGAGGGCCAGCCCGCCGCCGGCATCCTGCCCGGCGACACCCTGGTGTTCGCGATCAAGATCCTCAAGGCCCGCTGAGCCGCGGTCGGTCATGGAATCGTCCCGGGTGGATCGGTGGCTGTGGGCGGTGCGGATCACCAAAACCCGGCCGGACGCGGCGGCCGCCTGCCGCGGTGGGCATGTGCGGGTCAACAATCGCCCGGCCAAGCCGGCGACCACGGTCTGTCCCGGTGACGTGGTGAGCGCCCATATCGGTGATCGCAGCCGAATCGTGGAAGTGCTGCGGGTGATCCAGAAACGAGTCGGGGCGCCCGACGCGGTGACCTGTTACCTGGATCGGACGCCGCCACCGCCACCGAGCGCCGCGATGCCGGTGGCCGCCCGCGACCGCGGTGCCGGGCGACCGACGAAACGAGAGCGGCGGGTGCTCGACAAGTGGCGGGCCCAGCAGGGCTGACGCCTCACTGCGGGTGCGACGCCAGGTACTGCTCGACCGGAATCCGCGTCGCCGAGAAGTACCCGATCGGCAGCAGCAGATCACCGGCGGTGGTGCGGTAGTAGGTGTCCCACCGGTAGTAGCCGGCGAATCCGGCCGGGTCGCCGCCGATGACCGCGGCATAGTCTTTGACGGCCCGCACGTAGTAGTCGGAGTGGTTGTAGCCCCAGATCGCCTTATCCGGGTTGGTGGCGAATCCGTTGGCGGCCAACAGCCGTCCCGCCGCCATGATGGAATCCCGGGGCGAGTGGATGTCTCCCCCGTTGCCGTAGGCCGCGAACGTCGACGGCAGGAACTGCATCGGGCCCGCCGCGGCGTCGTCGCTGATGCCGTTGATGCGGCCGAAGCCGGTCTCGACGAAGTTGATGGCCGCCAGGTAGTTCCACGGCACCCCGGATGCGGCCTCGGCGGCACGGTAAGCGGCGATCAGTTCGTTGGCCGGCACCGGCGGCACCACCCGCCATGGCGGCATGCTGGATTTCGGATCGGTGAGCGCCATGAGCGCACGGCGGGCATCGATGTTGCGGTCATAGACGTCGAGCAGGGACGCCGGGATCTGCGGGCGAGCCACCGCATCCCACTCCGGGTGTGCCCCCAGGGTGCGATAGGCGACCTGCTGGCGGCGAGCAGCGGCCGCGAGCACCTGTTCCGGGGCCGACGGGTTGCGCAGCGCCTCGTCGGCGGCGACCAGATCGGCGGCCAGCGCCGCCGGATCGGCTCCCGGCTCGGCACCGGCCGGCGTCACCGTTGCGGCGAGGGCGAAAACCAGGGTCGCGACAATGCGCCATACTCGTGCAGCCATGCCGTCCATCTTGACCGGTGAGCAGGCGTAAAGCGCGCAAGGTGGCCCTCGGGAGCGTTCCCGAGAAAGTAGAACATGTTTCGGTTATAGCCGTTTGTTCATTTATCATCGCTGGTTATCTGAGTAGAAGCAGAACTAGAACCTGTTACATTGAGCCGCGTGACCACCAGTTTGACAACTGACATCGTCGTCGTCGGGTTCGGCGCGGCAGGAACGAGCGCGGCGATCACCGCACGAGAACTCGGCGCCGAGGTCATCGCCGTCGACCGCGCCAACGGCGGTGGAGCCACCGCGATCTCCGGCGGCATCATCTACGCCGGGGCCGGCACCTCGGTCCAGAAGGAAGCCGGCGTACACGACACGGCCGAGCAGATGCTGGACTACCTGCGCCTGGAGGTCGGCGACGCGGTCAGCCCGGAGACGTTGCAGCGCTTCGTCGATTCCAGTCCGGAGATGATCGACTGGCTGAGCGGCCACGGTGTTCCGTTCAACGCCGGACTGTGCCCCTACAAGACGTCGTTTCCCAACAACCGCTACTACCTGTATCACTCCGGCAGCGAGAATGCCGGGGCATTCCGCGCCCACACCCCGCCGGTGCAACGCGGCCACCGCGCCTACGGCAAAGGCACCTCGGGCACGAAGATCTATGCGCCACTGGCGGATTCGGCCCGCAGGCTTGGCGTGGACTTCCGGCCGCACACCAGCGTCACCGAGCTGCTGCGCGATGCCACCGGCCGGGTGATCGGCGTACGCGCGATGACCATGGGCGAGGCGCCACGGCGCATCCAGCGCCGCTATGCACGCCTGGCGGCGATCTCCTCCAAGCCGGGCGTCTACTACCCGCCGCTGCGCGCGGCGATGGAGCGCCGGCTGGCCAAGCTTGCCGACCGTTACGCCCGTCCGATCGAGATCACCGCGCGGCGAGGCGTGATCATCTGCGCGGGTGGCTTCATCGCGAACACCGAATGGCGCAAGCGCTACGCCCCTCAATTCAACGGGGGCCTGCCGTTGGGCACCAGCGGTGACGACGGCAGCGGTATCGCGTTGGCGCAGAGCGTCGGTGCGGTGACCGACCGGATGGATAACGTCTCGGTGTGGAAGTTCATCACCCCGCCGAGCGCATTCATCTCCTCGATCGTGGTCGACGACAAGGGTTCTCGAGTCATCGACGAGACCCGCTACGGCGCCGCGCTCGGCCAGGCCCTGGTAAAGCAGCACGGCAGCAACGGCTGGATCCTGGCCGACGCCGCCCTGATGTCGGAGGCGCGGCGCCAACTGCTCACCCAGACGTTGTGGTTCCAGCGCGCCCAGTCCGCCGCCCTGATGCTCACCGGCGCCAAACGCGGCAAGACCCTGACGGAGGTGGCCCGGGCGGCCGGCATCGACCCGGAGGGCCTGCAGGCGACCGTCGCCGCCCACAACGACGCGATCGACGCCGGCCAGCCCGACCCGGTCGGGAAGCCCGACGAATTCCGCCGCCGCATCGATCGAGCCCCCTACACACTTCTGGATATCTCGGTGCGCCCCAACCCCTTGCTGCCCACGCCGATGCTCACCCTCGGCGGGGTGCGGGTCTGCGAGGACACCGGCTCCGTCGTCGACGCCGACGGAGCGCCGATCCCGGGGCTCTACAGCGCCGGCCGCACCGCGATCGGTATCGCGTCCCGGTCCTACGTCAGCGGGCTGTCGATCGCCGACTGCGTGTTCGCCGGCCGGCGCGCCGGGGCGAGCGCCGCCCGTCGGGCCGACTAGGGCGCGGACCGCTCGATCAGCTCACGAAATCCCCTGGCCGGGTCGGTGTTCGCTCCGGCCTGGCGGACCCGGTCCACCAGCGTGATATCCGATGTCACGACGGTGATCTCCCCGGGCCGCTCGTCGGCCAGCACCAGCCGCACGATCTCGTCGTCAGCGGAGTTGGCGCCCGGCCGCGGGGCCGCGGCGATAGTGACGATCTCCGAGCCGATGGGCGGCGACGGCGGCTTTTCGAAGACCACGGTGACGTCCCCGCCTCGCGCCGCCGCCCAGACTTCGAGCTGTCGGGTCAACCGGACCATCGCGGCGTGGCGGTCCTTCCACCAGCCGTCCGGGCGCGCACCGATCACATTCATCGCGTCCACGATCCACCTCACGACTCCGACGGTACGGTGCAGCCATGAGTCTGGTCACCTATGAATTGGACAACCACGTGGCGACCATCACCTTGAACCGGCCCGAAGCCCGCAACGCCATCAACGGGGCGCTGCGCGAGGACCTCAACGCCGCCTGGAACCGGTTCCGCTCCGAGGAGGACGCCTGGGTAGGCATCCTGACCGCCAACGGGGACGTGTTCTGCGCCGGGGCCGACCTCACCGATTCCGCCGGCGCCGTAGGCACCTTCGCCGGGACGTTCTGGGAGAAGCCCACCATCAACTCGTTCGAGAGCGGCATGGAGCTGTTCAAACCGACGATCGCCGCCGTGCACGGCCCGTGCGTGGGCTACGGGCTGACCGGATTGTTGTTCTGCGACTTCATCATCGCCAGCACCGAGGCGGTGTTCCGCTTCCCCGAGGTGTCGATCGGGGTGCCCACCATCGTCGGGGCGATCCGGCTGCCGCAGCGGGTGGGGTGGGCCAACGCGATGGAACTGCTGCTCACCGGCGAACCGGTCAGCGCGCAGCGGGCCAAGGAGATCGGCCTGGTGTGGAAGCTGGTCGAGCCGGACGAACTGCAGAACACCGCCCGGGACTGGGCGAAGACCCTCACCAAAGCCGCCCCGCTGGCCCAGCGGGCCACCAAGGAGGTGGCGTGGCGCAGCGCGGACATGAGCTGGATCGACGCGGTCCGGTTCGGGGAGACCATGCGCAAGGTCGCCGGTGCCACCGAGGACGTCGCCGAGGGGCTGCTGGCCTGGCAGGAGAAGCGTCCGCCGCACTGGCGAGGGCGCTGATCATTGATACTACCGTCGGTAGCAATCGGGTAGCATGACGGTGTGAAGCTGAGCGTGAGCCTGTCGGACGCCGACGTCGCCGCATTGGATGCCTACGTGGCGCACACCGGGCTGCCATCACGGTCGGCGGGTCTGCAGCGCGCTATTCGGATGCTGCGCTACCCCACTCTGGGCGACGACTATCGCAACGCATGGGCGGATTGGTCGGATGACAACGAAGAACACGTCTGGGACACCGCGGTCGCGGACGGGATCAGCGATGCAGCGCGGTGAGATATGGCTGGTCGACCTGGATCCGGCTCAGGGAAGTGAAGCGAACAAGCAGCGTCCCGCCGTCATCGTCAGCAACGACCGCGCGAACAGCTCCGCCACCGCCTTGGGTCGCGGTGTCGTCACCGTTGTACCGGTCACGAGTAACGTCGCCTCGATCTATCCGTTCCAAGTTCTGTTGCCGGCCGAACGGACCGGCCTGACTGTCGACTCCAAAGCGCAGGCCGAACAGATCAGGCCGATTTCAGTCGGCAGACTGCGTCATCGTCTCGGCCGGCTACCCGCCGAAGAACTCACGCAACTCGATGACGCGCTGCGCCTGCACCTTGAATTGTGGTCCGGCTGAACCGAAGTCAGCTCACAGCGACGGGCTCGTCGGCATCGGCCAGGATCGGCGGGACGGTCGCCGCTGCCGTGACGCACAGGTAGGCCACGGTGAAGCACGCGATGGTGTACCAGAGGCAGCCGATGGGGTCGCCGTTGGCGGTCAGGCCGCCCTGCGCTCCCAAGTAGGCCGGTAGGGCCGTCAACCACAGTACCGCCATGACCGACAGATACACCGCCGCGTAGCGCACGATCAGCGGGTTGTCGTGGCGCCCGCCGACGATCAGGTTCAACCGCATTCGCCGCCACTGCATGACCAGCACCGGCACGGCGATCGCGACCATGACCAGAAGCTCTGCGGCATAGGCGATCCCGGTGAGTTTGCCGTCACTGACGGCGCCCAGAAGGGTCGCAGGAAGGGGCAGGATGCCCGTTCCCAGCGAGGCCAGCAGCCCGATGGCCACGGTACGCAGGAACACCTGGAATCCGCCGAACCGCCGGCCGTGGTCGACCTGCCGGCCGACCAGTAGTTGCACGAACAACGCCAGCGATGCCGGCCACAGCGCGGCGAACACCACCACGCTGCCCATCGGCACCGAGGTGAACATCGGCTGGTTGAGCGGGTTGTCCACCGACCACTCCCACCAACGCAGCTGTGGGCCGAGGTGATCGAAGATCTCATAGAAGGCGTGGTGGACGAAGCCCACGCAGATCGCCCCGACGATGCCGCCGAAGTGACGGAACACCCCCAGGATCCGGACGATCTCGAAGGCGACGGTCGCCATCATCGGATAGATGGCGACGATGTAGAGCGGCAGCCGTCCCCACAGGAAGTCGACGGTGAACACGTTGTGCGCGAACATCGTATCGACGTGATCGGCGATCCCGAACGCTGCCGGGAAGTACAGCGGCGGCTCGATGATCAGCAGGTAGGCGATCGCACCGAACCACAACGCAAGGTTGGTGGCGTCCCCGCTGCGGTAGCGTTTGATGGCGTAGATCAGCGCCAGCACCGCCCCGGCGATCACGGTGATCTCCAGCACCGGCAGCGTCCAGTTCTCCAGGTGCAGCGGGTTGCGGAACTCCACCAACCCCCCGGCCTCCCCGCAGGAGAACCCCAGCGACTCGGCGAGACGCTCGAAAGTCGGGGCACACAGATCGGTCATCAGGCACTCTTCTCGTCAGCGGTGTACCACTTGGTCACGTCATAGCCGTCGTCGTAGCGGGCGAACCATTCGGTGGCTAGCACCGGGATCTCCTCGTGTGCCGGTTTGTGATTCGGCATCTGACTGCGCACGATGCCCTTCACCGCGGTGAGCATCTCGTCTTTGGGCAGATGCTTGAACGCATCCAGCACCGGTCCTTGATCGGCCGGCCAGCCGAACGGAATCCGCTGCCGCCAAGCCTGTTTGGCCCGGTAGGTCTGGAACAACGACAGTGCGTCGACCTTGCGGTCCGCTAACGGGACGTGCTTGTTGAAACCCAGGCATGCCACCTTGATCACGCTCATCACGTGTTTGAAGATCGACGGCGCCATCCGCATCCGGTACCACGGGTCGTTGATGACGTGGTCATAGATGATCAGCGCGGAACTGCGGTGCTCGACCTCTTCGACGAAGTGCCACAGGAACAGCGAGGCGACCCGGTCATCGCCCGGCGCGAACAGGGTGTTGTCGTGATCGAGCATCAGCTTGAAGACGGGAGTGAAGGTCGCCTCGAGGTCGGCGGTGTAGGCCAGCCGGTAGTCCAGCGACTTCTCGGCGGTCATCTTGTCGAACATCGCGTTGCACTCGTCGACCGTCTCCTTGAGTCCCGGGTAGGTCCGGATCAGCGCCTTCGCGTGGCCGCGATGGGCCATCGAGTGCTGGCCCTCCTGGCGGACGAAGGCGTCGGCCTCCTCGGCTACCGCGGGGTCGGTGATCCGCGGCATCGCCTCGGTGATCATGCTGCCGATCATCTTCTCGAAGCCGATCGCCAGCAGCGAGACGGCGTTGGCCATCGACGAGAACGCCGGGTTGGCCTCGTTCCACAGAAATGGGACCGGGTATTCGGCGAATGCGAACCTCAACTTGCGCACGATCAGATCCGTCATCGCCAACCTCGACCCTAAACATACATATAGACGTTTAAGCGTATGATTGTTCGGTGACCCTCGATTGTCAAGCAGTGCACTGATGGCCCGGCGACGCGGATGGGGCGGCAACCCGCCCCGCAGCGACGAAGAGGCCGGCGAGCGGATCATCGCCGCGGCCGTCGACCTGGTCGCCCAGACGGGCTCGGCAGTGTCGCTGGCCGACGTCGCCGGTTCCCTGGGCGTGATCCGCCAGACCGTGTACCGCTACTTCCCCACCGCCGATGCGCTGATGCACGCGGTGGCCATCGCCTCGGTCGACGGCTTCCTGGACCGGCTGACCGAGCACGTGCGCGGTATCCACGACCCGGCCGATGCGCTCTCCGAAGGCGTGCTCTACACACTGGACGCGGTGGCCCGCTCCCCGCAGCTGGGCGCGATGCTGTCGTCGACGTCCCCGCACAACCGGGAGATGGCGTCCGAGGAGTCCCAGGCCATCGGGATGCGCATGATCGACCGATTCGACGTCGACTGGGAGCGGCACGGCTACGACGAGGCGAGCCTGCGCGAACTGGTCGAATTCACCCTGCGGATCATGCTGTCGTTCTTTGTCGCGCCCAATGAACCGGCGCGCTCCCCCGATGAACTGCGCCGCTTCCTGCGGCGCTGGCTAGGCGGCGCGGTGGCCGCCCAGCGGGCCCTGCCCGGGCCTTAACGGAGATCACATACCCCCACGGGCATTTTTGGGCGTGAATCAATACCCCATGGGGTATCGTATCGAGCAGTGGTTCAAATCAGAGGAAGTGCCGGAAGGTGGCCACCATGTTCAGAATTGCGAAGCGGGCCTGGGTCCCGGTCGTCGTCGTCATGGCGGCGGTCGCCGGCACCTTGGCGGTGGTCAACCTGCGCGGCGCGTTCGGATCCGACGAGATCTTCCACTGGGATGGCAGCGGTTCGGCGCCGATCGCATCGACCAATGAAAAGCGGGTTGTCTATGAGGTCTTCGGACCCGACGGCGCCACCGGCGGGGTCAGCTACCTCGATGAGCAGACTCAACCCGCGCGGTCGAAATTCACCGCCCTGCCCTGGTCGCACACCATGACCACGACGAGCCCCGCCGTGATCGCCAACGTGGTGGCCCAGGGTGACGCCGATGCGATCAGCTGCCGCATCACGGTCAACGGCGACATCAAAGATGAGCAGTTCGCCACCGGTCACCACGCCCAGGTCTTCTGTCTGGTCAAAGCGGCATGAGCGCCCACGGTAACCCCCGCCCGGCCTACATGCGCTGGGTGCGCAGGCTGGCCTGGCCGCTGATCATCGTCTGGCTGCTGCTGACCGTCGGCCTCAACGTGCTGGTGCCGCCGATCGAATCTGTTGCACGGGACCACGCGGTGACGATGTCCCCGCAGGACGCGCCATCGCTGATCGCCGCCAAGCACATCGGCAAGACGTTCGAAGAATTCGACTCCGACTCAATGGTCATGCTGGTGCTCGAGGGCCAGAACGAGCTCGGCCCGGAGGCCCACGCCTACTACGACAGGCTGGTCGAGAAGCTGTCCGCCGATCACGAGCACGTCCAGCACATCGCGAACCTGTGGGGCGACCCGATCACCGCGGCAGGCGTGCAGAGCGCCGACGGAAAGGCCGCCTACGCGCAGATCAACACCGCCGGCGACCAGGGCAGCACGCAGGGCAACAAGTCCATCGACGCGGTGCGCCACATCGTCGCCTCGGTGCCGGCCCCGGACGGGGTGAAGGCCTACGTCACCGGGCAGGCCGCGCTGACCACCGACATGACCGAGGCCGCCGACAAGTCCATGTTCAAGATGATGGCGGTCACCGGCGTGGTCATCATCATCATGCTGGCGATCGTGTACCGCTCGGCTGCCACCGTGGCCTTGGCGCTGGTGATGGTCGGGTTCGAGATGGGCACCGCCCGCGGGCTGGTCGCACTGTTGGGTGATCCTGGGCTGCTGGGGTTCTCGACATTCGTCGTCGCGATGCTGTCGTCACTGGCGATCGCGGCCGGCACCGACTACGCCATCTTCCTGGTCGGCCGCTACCACGAAGCCCGACGTGCCGGCGAGGACCGCGAAACCGCCTGGTATTCGATGTTCCGTGGCACCTGGCATGTCATCTTGGGATCCGGGCTGACCATCGCCGGCGCCTCCCTGTGTCTGCACTTCGCCCGGCTGTCCTACTTCAAGGCACTCGGCATCCCGTCGGCCGTGGGGCTGCTGGTGGTGATCGCCGGCGCGCTGACCGTCGCCCCGGCCATCGTCGCCGTCGGCGCCCCGCTGCTCGACCCCAAGCGGGCGGAGCAGCAGCGCGGATGGCGGCGCATCGGCACCGCCAACGTCCGCTGGCCCGGTGCGGTGTTCGTGAGTGCACTGCTGGTCACCCTGGTCGGGATGCTCGTGGTGCCGGGCATGCAGGTCAGCTACAACGACCGCTACTACATCCCGTCTGACCTGCCGGCGAACGTCGGTTACGACGCCGCCGAACGGCACTTCAGCGCCGCCCGGATGAACCCCGATGTGTTGATGGTCGAGGCCGACCACGACTTGCGCAATTCGGCCGACATGATCATCTTGGACCGGATCGCCAAGAACATCTTCCGCACCCGCGGGGTGGAACGCGTGCAGAGCATCACCCGGCCGTTGGGCAGCCCCATCGAGCACACCTCGATCCCGTTCCAGGTCAGCATGGGCGCCGTGCCGATCCAGCAGAATCTGCAGTTCATGGACGACCGACTGGCGGACATGCTCAGGATGAGTGACGACCTGGGCGCCACCGTCGCGTCCATGGAGCGGCTGCGGGAACTGGTCGCCCGGATGGACACCACCACCGGGAAGATGACCGCCGACATGGTCACGATCAATGCGACCGTCGACGAGATCCGGGACCACATCGCCGATTTCGACGATGTCGCCCGCCCGGTCCGCAACTACTTCTACTGGGAGCAGCACTGCGTGAACATCCCGGTCTGTCATGCGGTCCGGTCGGTGTTCGACGCCTATGACGGTATGGACAAGTTCAGCGAGAACATGGCGCCGCTGCTGGCCGACATGGCCGACATGAATGCGGTGATTCCGCAGATGGTCGGGCAGTTCGAGCCGATGATCGCTGTCGCGAAATCCATGCAGGCCAGCCTGCTTTCGATGCACTCGACGTTCTCCGGACTGGTGACCCAGATGTCGCGGATGACCGACACCGCCACCGAGATGGGCCGGGCCTTCGACGCCTCCCAGGCCGACGACTACTTCTATCTGCCACCGGAGGCCTTCGACAACCCGGACTTCCAGAGGGGCTTGGAGCTGTTCCTGTCCCCCGATGGCAAAGCGGCACGGTTCATCGTCACCTACGACGCGGATCCGGCTACCCCTAAAGGCATTTCGTTCGTGGAGCCGATGCTGGCCGCCGCCCACGACGCGGTCAAGGGTACGCCGTTGACCAACGCCAAGTTCTATCTCACCGGAACCGCGGCGGTCTACAACGACATCCAGTCCGGTTCCACCTACGACATCCTGATCGTCGGGGTGGCCGCGGTGACGCTGATCTTCATCGTGATGCTGTTGCTGACCCGGGCATTGGTGGCATCCGCGGTGATCGTCGGCACGGTGCTGTTGTCACTGAGTGCGGCGTTCGGGCTGAGTGTGCTTGTGTGGCAGCATATCTTCGGGCTGCCGTTGAACTGGATCGCGCCGGTGTTCGGTGTCATCATCCTGCTTGCGGTGGGCTCGGACTACAACCTGCTGCTGGTCTCCCGCTTCCAGGAGGAGATCGGTGACGGCACCAAGACCGGGATCAAGACCGGGATCATCCGCTCGATCGGCGGAACCGGCTCGGTGGTCACCGCGGCGGGCCTGGTGTTCGCGTTCACGATGATGTCGATGGCGGTCAGCGACCTGTACTCGATCGGCCAGGCCGGCAGCACCATCGGGATCGGCCTGCTGTTCGACACCCTGATCGTGCGGTCGTTCCTGACACCGTCGATCGCTGCGATGCTCGGCCGTTGGTTCTGGTGGCCCAGAAGGATTCACAAGGTCCAGCGGCCCGCGACTACCCAGCTGCCGGTGACCGTGGAATCACCGTAGGGCGGAAGTCGTACTGGGTGGCCGTGGCACCGAAGCCGCCACGGCTGCCCAGATTCCCGAACGGAACCATCGGCGGAATCGGTGATGCGGGACCCATCCCCGCCGGGGCAGCAGCTCCGGTCACCGGCAGTGCTGTGGCCGCCGGCGTGGTGGCCACACCCATGCCCGTCCAGGCCGGTGGCACCGACAGTGCACCGATCGCGGCCCCCCGGCCAAGACCGGCCGTCGCCGCCGTCCCGCCCGTGAAACCCGTCAGTGTCACCGATCCGGCAGTACCGGCCACCGCGGCCGGGGCCGCCGCGGCCCCGGCAGCAGCCAGACCGGCGGTGGCTCCCTTGGCGCCGTTGGCCCCGGTCATGAACATGCGCATGAGCATGCTCATGGGCATCATCGCCATGCGCAGTGGCATGCTCAGCGAACTCAGGCTCGACAACGATGACGCCGACGCACCCGTCGACGGATCCGGCGTCGGCGTGGCCAGCGCCTGCAACGCCGACGGCGTGGTGGAGATGAGCTGCGGGCCCTGCGACATCAGCGTCTCGGTGTCGGTACCGGTGGTGGAGGCAGCCGAGTGGGCGGCCGAGAACGCCTGGCTGACCTGGCCGGACGGATCGGTGGTCTGCGGTGGCGAGCTGAATGGAGTGACCTGGGTGGCCGCCGCCGAGGCGGCCGCGTAGCCGTACATGGCCGCCGCGTCCTGGGCCCACATCTCCAGGTACTCCGCCTCGGTGGCCGCGATCACCGCGGTGTTCTGCCCCAGGATGTTCGTCGCGACCAGTGTTGCCTGCAGGCTGCGGTTCGCCGCGATCAACGACGGCGGAACGGTTGCCGCATAAGCGGTCTCATATGCCCCGACCGCGGCGGTGAGCTGAGCGGCCGCCTGTTGGGCCTGGGCGCCGGTTGCGCCCAGCCAGGTCGCGTAGGGACCCGCCGCAGCCGCCATCGCCAGCGCCGACGGGCCCATCCATGCTCCACTGGTCAGGCCCTCGACGACCGAACGGTATGACGTAGCAGCCGAATTGAGCTCGCCGGCCAGCTCCTGCCAGGCGGTTGCGGAACTCAGCAGTGACCCCGGGCCGGTACCGGCGTACATTCGCGCCGAATTGATCTCCGGCGGTAAGGCTCCGAAATCCATTGCCTCCCCTTGTCCGCGCGCCGGCCACCATGCCGGCCAGATTTAGGAAGGCTAACTAGCTGATTTTGGTGCACGGCATGCCTGCGCTGTGT
Source organism: Mycobacterium zoologicum (assembly GCF_020181635.2). Taxonomy (NCBI): domain Bacteria; kingdom Bacillati; phylum Actinomycetota; class Actinomycetes; order Mycobacteriales; family Mycobacteriaceae; genus Mycobacterium; species Mycobacterium zoologicum. The sequence goes on from NZ_JAYJJS010000027.1 coordinate 23,230, forward strand.
GCGCGCTGTGTGCGACGGGAGCGCGGTGGGCTCAGCGTGAATCCAGCGCGCCCGCAAGGTATTGCTGGCGGCACGCCGTCCGCCCGAGCTTGCCGCTGGTAGTGCGCGGAAGGCCACCCGCCGGAACGAGCCGGACGTCCGCGGCGATCAGTCCGTGTACACGCTTCACCGCAGAGCGGATCGCGGTGACCGCCGGGGCCGGGTCTTTTCGCCCGGTGCCGGTAGCCCGTTCAGCGATGATCACCAGCTCATCGACCGGCTCGGCGGCCACGGTGAACGCCACCGCGTAACCGCTGCGCACCATCGGCGAGGACTGCGCCACGGTGTTCTCAAGGTCGTGGGGATAGTGGCTGCGGCCCTCGATGACGATCAAATCGGCGGTCCGACCGGTGATGTAGAGCTCGCCGTCCAGGTAACACCCGAGGTCACCGGTGCGCAGCCAGTCGGCCCCGATGGGAACCCGCTCGGCGTGACTCCCCTGCGTCAACGGGGTCTGCAACCGGGCGCCGAACACCCGGCGCGTCTCCTCGGGGCGGCCCCAATAGCCGGCGGTCACGTTGTCACCGTGCAGCCAGATCTCACCGATGTGTCCGTCGGGCAACTCGGCGTCGGCGTCGACGATCACCGCCGACAGGCTGCGGGCGACGCGACCGCACGACACCTGGGCCACCGCATCCGGGGAGCCGGAGGCCACCGGAACAGCACATCCCACACCGAGCTGCTCGCGGCTCATGTGCAGCACACTCGCCTCGGCGTCGGGTTCGATGGTCGCCACGAACAACGTGGCTTCGGCGATCCCATAGGACGGTTTGATGGCGCTGCGCGGCAAGCCGTATGGCGCGAACGCCTCGTTGAACGCCGTGATGGCAGTCATGTTCACCGGCTCGGAACCGATGATCATCACCACGTTCGACAGATCGATGTCAGCATCAGGCGCGGGCACACCGCGCTGGGCGGTCAGCTCGTAGGCAAAGTTCGGTGCCGCGGTGACGACCCGGCCGCGCCGCGAGGCATCGGACAGGGCCTGAATCCAGCGGTGCGGGCGGCGGATGAACGCCGTCGGCGAGATCAGGGTGGAGTGGCCGCCGTAGACCGCCGGAAACCCGATCATCGACAGGCCCATGTCGTGATACAGCGGTAACCAGCTGAGGCCGTGGGTGTTTCGATCCAGCATGTCGATCGACAGGATCATCTGCAACAGGTTGGTGGCAACTGCCCGGTGCGTCACCTGTACGCCTACCGGTGCCCGGGTGGTACCGGAGGTGTACTGCAGGTGCGATACCTCGTCGACATCGATGTCGACGGGCACGAACGCCGCCGCCGCCGAATCCGGTACCTCGTCGATGACGATGACCTGCGGCCGCAACGAAGCCGGCAGCCTGCTCAGAAAGTCATCGACGGTGTGCCGCACCGCCGCGGTGGTCAGCACCGCCGCCGGGGTGCAGTCGCGCAGGGCGGTGTCGAGGCGTTCGGCGTGACCGGGAAGCTCGGGGGCGAACAGTGGCACCGCGACGGTGCCGCACCTGAGCGACGCGTAGAACGCGGTGACGTAGTCCAGTCCCTGCGGTGCCAGGATCGCCACTCGATCGCCCCGGGCGGTGGCCTGTTGCAGTCGGCCGGCGATGGCCCGCGTCCGCACCCCGACCTGCACCCAGGTCAGTTCCATCGCGCGGCCCTCGACCGGCCCGGCGTAGTCGAGGTAGCGGAATGCCACCGCGTTCCCGACGTGGGCGATGTTGCGGTCGATCAGCGAGATCAGGGTGGCGCCAGGCGGCAGCACGATGCCGCCGTCCGCGTCGAGACACTCTTCGATCTGCACCAGGCCCTGCGCCGGTGCCGACTGCCCCAGTGCCGGGTGATCCATGCCCGTAGTCTAAGCGCCCCCGATATTGTCCCGGCGGAGCCGGAAGCATCTGTACGGCCGCATGGTTGCACCTACTTGATGGACCGGACCGTCCGCGTCCCGTCTGTTTGCCATCATCCGCTTTGACAGCAAAGGACAGTCACGACAATGCAATTGGGCATTCATTTCGTCGATTTTCAGCCCGGTGACCCGGCTCGGCTCGGACCGGTGCTGGCCGGAGCCGCCACAGCCGCCGAAGACGCCGGCGCGGCGATGTTCACCATGCAGGACCACTTCTTTCAGATGGAGCAACTCGGCCGCGCCCAGGACCCCTTTTTGGAGTGCTACACCGCCCTGGCCTTCGTCGCCGCCTCGACCCGCACCATCCCGCTCGGTGTGCTCGTCACCGGGGTCACCTACCGTCATCCCGGTGTGCTGGCCAAAACCGCCGCCACGCTGGACGTTCTGTCGGGAGGCCGGTTCATCTTCGGAATCGGGACGGGCTGGTACGAGCGCGAACACGCCGGTCTGGGTGTGCCGCTGCCACCGCTGGGTGATCGCTTCGAAATGATGGAGGAGGCGCTGCAGATCTGCCGGCAGATGTGGAGTGACGACGACGGATCCTACGTCGGCAAGCACTACCGGCTGGCCGAGACCATCTGCGAGCCCCGGCCGACCCGGCAGCCACCGGTGTTGATCGGCGGTGGTGGCGAGAAGAAGACACTGCGACTGGCTGCCCGCTACGCCGACGTGTGGAACCGCAACGGTACCGTGCTGCGGCCCGATGATCTGGCTCGCAAAATCGATGTGCTGCGGCGGCATTGCGACGAGATCGGCCGCGATCCGGGTGAGATCCGCAAAACCGTCGGCCTGTTCGCGGACCCGTTCGCCGACCTCGACGGCTACCTGCGGGCCGTGGAATACTGCGCCGGCCTGGGATTCGACCTGGTCCACACCGGGCCGCTGCCCGGTAATCCCGACCCCGTCGGGTTCATCCGCCGACTCGGCGACGAATTGGCGCCCCGGCTGGCCCAAATCGGTTGACGCCGTCGGCTGCACGAACGCTCAGATCGCGCTCTGGCCACCGTGTTTGGCGTTCGCCGCGCTGACCGCGGGCAGGATGATCGTGTCGATGACGGCCCGGATGAATGTCGCGTCGAACCTCTGACCGCTGACGGTCCGCATCAGTCCCATCCCGGTCAGGGCGTCGGCGATCAGCGACCAGTCCTGGCCGGGTGCGACCTCACCGCGCGCCGCGGCCTGCTCGAGGATGGCCGTCACCAAACGCCCACCCTTGAGCAGCAGCAGATCATCAAGGGCTGAGGCGAGCTGCTGGTCCTGCATCGCCTCCAGGGCCACGCGCAGCACCAGATCATTGGGGATCACCCCGCTGTCGTGACGCGCCACCCGCTCGACCAGTGCGTCGAAGTCGCCGGCCAGGCTGCCGGTGTCCGGCACGTCGTCATCGACCAGGTCGGGCCGCCAGTACACCAGCGCGTCGGTGATCAAGGCGGCTTTGGACGACCAGCGGCGGTAGATCGCGGCCTTGCCGACACCCGCGCGCGCGGCGATGTCGTTCATATTGGTGTCGCGGTAGCCGTGCTCGGTCAATGCTGCCAGTGCCGCATCGAGAATGACCGGATCACGCGAACGGTCAAGGCGACCTTCGGTGCGTTGGCGCAGTCTCGAATTCATCGATGACCTACTGCGCCGGCCTCGGCTCGTGCCCGCCACGGCCACGCCGGGTGATCTCAAAGGTGTTGAGCGGCCACCAGAACCAGCGGCCCAGCGCCGCGGCGATCGACGGCGTCATGAACGCCCGCACGATCAGCGTGTCGATGATCAGGCCGATACCGATAGTCGTGCCGAGTTGGCCGACCACGCGCAGGTCGCTGACGATCATCGCCATCATGGTGAAGGCGAACACCAGGCCGGCCGCGGTGACGACGCGCCCGGTGGCCCCCACGCCTCGGATGATGCCGGTGTTAAGGCCGGCGTGGATCTCTTCTCGAAGGCGGGATACCAGCAGCAGGTTGTAGTCCGAACCCACCGCCAGCAGGATCACCATCGACAGCGGGATCACGATCCACTGCACGCCCAGACCCAGGACGTCCTGCCAGAGCAGGACCGACAGCCCACACGCTATACCCAGGGATGCGGCCACGGTGCCGACGATCACCAGGGCGGCCATCACGCTGCGGGTGATGATCAGCATGATCGCGAAGATCAGGATCAGCGATGCGATGAGCACGATCATCAGGTCGATGACAACACCGTCCTGCATGTCGGCGTACAACGATGCGGTGCCGGCCAACGAGACCTTCGCACTGGCCAGCGGGGTGCCCTTGAGGGCCTCGGCGACAACGTCTTTGAGGTCCCGAACATGTGCGATGCCCTGCACCGAGGCCGGGTCTCCCTGGTGGGTGATGATCATCCGGACCGATTTGTGGTCCGGCGACATGAACATCTTGATGCCACGTTGGAAGTCGGGATTGTCGAACACATCCGGCGGCAGATAGAAGAAATCGTCGTTCTTGGCCTGATCGAAGTACAGGCCGATCTCGGTGGCGCCTTTGGCCAATTCCTGCTGCTGGGCCTGCGTACCGGCCATGGTGCTGTGGGTGGCGATCATGAAGTCGCGCATCTTGGTCATCGACTCGAGGTTCTGCTGCAACGCAGGCAACATCTGCTTGGTCAACTCGGCCATATGGTCGATGTCGACGTTGAGGCCGACCATCTGTTCGGCGAGCTGATCGATGCCGTCCATCATGTCGAAGATCGACCGCAGCGAGTGACAGATCGGGATGTCGTAGCAGTGCGGCTCCCAGTAGAAGTAGCTGCGCATAGGTCGCCAGAAGTCGTCGAAATCGGCGATGTCGTCGCGTAGCTGCTCGGTGGTCTCCACCAACTCATGGGTTCTGCCGGCCATGCTCTGCGTGGTTTCGCTCATCTCCTTGGTGACGTCGTACATGCGTTCCATGGCCGCGATGGTGACGCTCATCTCGTCGGCCTGTTCGAGCATCTGCGCCGTGTTGTCGTTGTTGAACTTCGCGGCTTGCAGCGTGCCGGCGTTCTGCGCGCCGAGCAGGAACGGGATCGAGCTGTGTTCGATCGGTGCGCCCAGGGGGCGGGTGATGGTCTGCACCCGATCGATTCCCCGCATCCGAAAGACGGACTTGGCGACCTTCTCGATCACCAGCATGTCCGCGGGGGTGCGCAGGTCGTGATCGGTTTCGAGCATCAACAGTTCGGGGTTCATCCGGGCCTGGGAGAAGTGCCGGTCCGCGACGGCCATGGCCAGGTTGGCGGGCATGTCGGCGGGGGTGAACTTCTGGTCGTTGTACTGCGGCACATACGTCAGCAGACTGATGAAACCGATGACGGCGAGCGCGCTGGTCATCAAGATGATCGGAATGGGCCAGCGCACCGTGCTGGTGCCGACCTTGCGCCAGTTCCGCGTCGACAGTCTCTGTCGGGGGTCGAGCAACCCGAACTTCGATGCCACGGTCAGGATCGCCGGTGTCAGGGTCAGCGACGCGACGATCACGACCAGAATCGCGATCGCGCAGGGCGGACCCATCGTCTGGAAATAGGGCAGCGTCGTCATGCTCAGACACATCAGGGCGCCGACGATGGTCAGCCCGGAACCCAGGATGACGTGCGAGACACCGCTGTAGGAGACGTAGAACGCATCTTCGCGATCGAGGCCGTTCGCTCGCTCCTCGTGATATCTGCCGAGGAGAAAGATCAGATAATCCGTGATCGCGGCGATGGACAACATCGTCACCATGCTCACCGCGTAGGGCGTCAAGCCGATGATGTTCATGTTGCCGACCGCGGCCGTCACACTCATCGCGGCGAACAGTCCCAGGCCGATGGCGACCATCGATATCAGCATCGTCACCACCGAGCGGTAGACGGCGAGCAGCATCACGATGATGATGACGATCGACACCAACTCCAGCCGGTGCATGCTTTGATGGCCGGCCACGCTGGTGTCGGCATTGAGAACGGTGTTGCCCGCGACGTGGGCTTTGATACCCGGTGGCGCGGGGACCGAGGCGACGATGTCACGCACCGCCGCCACCGACTCGTGGCTGGCGGTCGTACCCTGCGAACCGTTGAGGAAGATCTGCACATAGGCGGATTTGCCGTCCACGCTCTGCGAGCCCGCCGCGGTCAGCGGATCACTCCAGAAGTCCTGGACGTTCTGCACGTGCTCGTGATCGGCCAGCAGCTCGGCGACGATCTCGTCGTAGTACTTGTGCGCCGCCTCGCCGACCGGTTCCTCACTCTCCAGCACGACCATCGCCGTGGAGTCCGAGTCGTACTGCTGGAACACCTTTCCGATATTGAGCATCGCCTTGTACGACGGTGCATCGATAGGACTGATCGGCACCGACCGGGTGGCCGCGACCTCGCCGAGCGAGGGCACCACCGCGCCCAGGACGACCACGAGCAGCACCCAGAACAAGATGATCGGCACCGAGAAGATCCGGACCAGGTGGCCGATGAAGGGGCGACGGGCGCTCGTGTGGGCGGTGGGGCTCATACGCTTTTCACCAAGCAGTAGATGAACGGTTTGATGGTGTCGGCACTGGCCCGGTCATCACGCACCACGTCGTCAACGGTCACCCGGCACCGAAGGTTACGGGTGTTGCGGTCGCCCTGGGCCAGGATGTTGGCCGACATCGACGGCAGGGTGGTGATGATCGTGAACGACCATGGCAGGGCGGCGTTTTCGATCAGATTCGGCTGACCGTTCTCGTCGAGGTAGTTCAGGTTCGCGGTCCCGCCTGTCCCGCTGACCTCATAGGTAATGCGCTTCGGATTGAAGTTCTCGGTGATGGCGGAGCCCTCCGCAAGATTCGGGCCGTGATGTCCCAGGGATCCGCGAATCCGGGTAATCGCATACCCGCCCAGGGCTATGACAACCACGAGTAGCAGCGGAATCCAGAACCGCTTGAACAAGCCATACACCGGGTGCCCGCCTCCCCTGCCTTCGTCGCGTCAAGTCGACCGCAGGACAGTCCGCGGAACCCGGGTTCCGTCACAGCGGCGGGGTTGACGCTACCGCACTTGCCGGCGGCGTACGCGTAACAGGGGCAGCCTCGCGGGCTCAGATGACCGGTTCGTGCAGCGCCAAGCTGATGAACAGGTAGCCCATGCAGATCAGCAGGTTCAGCGCCGCCACCATCAACCCGGCCACGATCAGCGCATGCACCAGCCGGCGCCGGTTGCGCTGCGCCCGGGCCAATCGCTGCTCGCGCATGATCTCGGTCGCGGCGAGCGCGAACGTGTAGTCGACCGATTCTGCCGAGGCCGGTGGCGCGCCGGCGGCCAGCTGTCGTAGCCGGGCCGCCGGAATCCGAACACCTACCCCGGCGAAGCGGCGGCTCATCTGCCGCGCCTCCCAGCGGCTGTGCCACCGGTTTGACCGGGTCGTCATGGCGTCTCAGCTTAGCCACGTCAGCCGCCAAATCCACGGGATTCACCCGACGGCCCCGGTTTCGGCGGCAGTGCGCGAAAGTTGTATGGCAAAACCGCGTTGTCGCTCAGCCACCGACGGCACAATACGTGGGAGACGAAGGCTGAACCGGGGCGAACAGGAGTGTAATTCCATGACGACCATCGAGACGAACACCGCAGCGAGTGCACCGACGCAACCGGATCTCGCTGCCGATGTCGCCGCCATCCAGAAGTACTTCGACAGCCCCCGTTTCGAAGGCATCACCCGCCTCTACTCCGCCCGCCAAATCGTCGAGCAACGCGGCACCATCCCCGCCGACTATCCGGTCGCACGAGAGGCGGCCACCGCGTTCTACGCGCGGTTGCGGGAACTGTTCGCCGCCAAGAAGAGCATCACCACCTTCGGCCCCTATTCGCCCGGCCAGGCGGTCGTCATGAAGCGAGTCGGCATCGAGGGCATCTACCTGGGCGGGTGGGCGACCTCGGCGAAGGGCTCGATCAACGAAGACCCCGGCCCCGACCTCGCCAGCTACCCGCTGAGCCAGGTGCCCGACGAGGCCGCCGGCTTGGTCCGCGCCCTGCTCACCGCCGACCGCAACCAGCAGTACCTGCGCCTGCAGATGACGCCCGAACAGCGCGCCGCCACTCCCGCTGTCGACTACCGCCCGTTCATCATCGCCGACGCCGACACCGGCCACGGGGGTGATCCGCACGTACGCAACCTGATTCGTCGCTTCGTCGAATCCGGCGTCCCCGGCTACCACATCGAGGACCAGCGCCCGGGCACCAAGAAGTGCGGACACCAGGGCGGCAAGGTGTTGGTACCGTCCGATGAACAGATCAAGCGGCTGAACACCGCCCGCTTCCAGCTGGACATGATGGGCGTGCCGGGCATCATCGTGGCGCGTACCGACGCCGAGGCGGCCAACCTCGTCGAGAGCCGCTCCGACGAGCGCGACCAGCCGTTCATCCTGGGCACCACCAACCTGAAGATCCCGTCGTACAAGGCGTGTTTCCTGGCGATGACCCGGCGCTTCTACAACTCGGGAATCAAGGAGATCAACGGCCACCTGCTCTACGCCCTGCCCGAAGGCGAGTACGCCGAGGCCGACACCTGGCTGGAACGCCAGGGCATCACCGCGCTGATCACCGCGGCCGCGCAGGGCTGGAACAGCGACGGGACGCAGTCGGTGGACGCCCTCTTCGACGACATCGAATCGAAATTCGTGGAGGCCTGGCAGAACGACGCCGGGCTGATGACGTTCGCCGACGCGGTCGCCGAGATGCTGGCCTTCGCCGAACGGGAGGGCGAGCCCAAGGAGATGACCGCCGCGCAATGGCGCGAATTCGCTTTCCGCGCACCGCTGTACACCGCACGGGCGAAAGCCGCGGAGCTCAACGCCGACCCGGGCTGGGACTGCGATCGAGCGAAGACCCCCGAGGGGTACTTCCAGGTGCGCGGCGGCATTCCCTATGCAATCGCCAAGTCGCTGGCCGCGGCCCCGTTCGCCGACATTCTGTGGATGGAGACCAAGACCGCTGACCTCGCCGAGGCCCGTGAGTTCGCCGAGGCGATCCACGCGGTGTACCCCGACCAGATGCTGGCCTACAACCTGTCGCCGTCGTTCAACTGGGACACCACCGGAATGACCGACGACCAGATGCGGGCCTTCCCGGCCGAGATCGGCAAGCTGGGTTTCGTCTTCAACTTCATCACCTACGGCGGGCATCAGGTCGACGGTGTGGCCTCCGAAGAGTTCGCGGCCACTCTGCTGCAGGACGGGATGCTGGCGCTGGCCCGCCTGCAGCGCAAGATGCGGCTGGTCGAATCCCCTTACCGCACACCGCAGACGCTGGTCGGCGGGCCGCGCAGCGACGCCGCGCTGGCCGCCTCGTCCGGGCGCACCGCCACCACCAAGGCGATGGGTGCCGGATCCACCCAGCATCAGCACCTGGTGCAGACCGAGGTGCCCAAGAAGCTGCTGGAGGACTGGCTGGCACTGTGGGCCGCGCACTATCAGGTCGGCGAGAAGCTGCGGGTCCAACTGCGGCCGACCCGGCCCGGATCCGATGTGCTCGAACTCGGGATCTACGGCGACGGTGACGAAAAGCTGGCCAACGTGATCGTCGACCCGATCAAGGACCGGCACGGCCGCAGCATTCTGACCGTGCGCGACCAGAACACCTTCTCCGAGAAGCTGCGGCAGAAGCGACTGATGGACCTGACCCACGTGTGGCTGATCCATCGGTTCAAAGCCGCTGCGGTGCACTACGTCACGCCCACCCAGGACAACCTGTACCAGACCGAGAAGATGAAGGAACACGGCATCTTCAGCAGCGTCAACCAGGAGGTCGGCGAGATCATCGTCGCCGATGTGAACCAGCCGCGTATCGACGAGCTGCTGGCATCCGACCGCGAAGCCCTGGGCAAGCTGATCGGCAAAGAAGACTGACCCTCCGCTCGCCCCAGTGGTGAGCGGCCCCGGCTACTCGGGCCAGCTGTTGCCCAGGATGGTCTCGACGAAATCGCCGCGGACGAACGACGGATCGCAGTGCGCGAGCACGTCGGCGTTCACGGTGCCGAAGGTGGTGTCCGGGCGGTACCGAACGCCTTCGGTGAAGGCTCGCAGGATGCGACGTTTGAAATCGGGTCGCGGATGCGCGGCGGTCACGGCGGCCAGCGAGTCGGTGGCCAGGTCGTCGCGGCCGATGCCGAGGACGTCGGTCTCCACCCCGGCGGTGACCAAGGCCACCTCGGGGTCGAGGAATTCCGGCACCCCCGGGGTGGTGTGCAGCGCGATGCCGAGCCAGACCTTGCGGGCGTCGGATTCGTCGGCTCCGCGCTGCAGCAGGAAGTCGCGGGCCGCATTGGCACCGTCGACCTCGAATCGCAGCGCGGAGTCGCGGTAGCGCTCGGTCAGACCCAGATCGTGAAACATCGCGCCCACGTAGAGCAGTTCCAAGTCCGGGGTCAATCCGCGCCGGAGGCCCTGCAGCGCACCGAAGAAGAACACCCGGCGGGAATGGTGGTAGAGCAGGTCGTCTTCGATATCGCGGATGTACTCGGTCACCTCGCGCGCCAGCGGCGTGTCGGGAACCGAGACTCCGGCGATGGTGTCAACAAGATCGGTCATATCTGCGCTCTCCTTTCGAATCGGTGGGTATTCGTCAATCACCTCGGCATCGCACCGAAGGCCTATCGAGACAGGTTCCGAACCAGCGGGTGATCAACCGCGGATCGCCGCCACCGTATCGGCCAGCGTCTCCCGCGGATCGCGCAGGACGACACCGAAGTCACGTTCGGCCGGTGAGTCGTCAGAGGCCGGCATTTGGGTGTAGTACTGCATGCCGGCCTCGGTGAAAGGCGTGGAGATCGGCAGGACGCGTTCGGCCTGATCCAAGATTCGTCCAGCCCAGCGCAACGCGACATCGGGCACCGGCAGGGCGACCATCGGCGAACCGGACACCGCGCCGAGCAGGCCCGCAAGCCGGCCGGCCGGTACCCGGTGGCCGCCGGCCATGTAACGCCGCGGGCCCCGGCCGGGTTCGAGCAGCGCGACGTGTAACGCTGCCAGGTCACGCACGTCGACGATCAGCCACGCCGCGCCCCGACCGGGGATGACGTGCATGCCCAGTGCGGCCCGCACCCCCTCGCCTGCCTCGCCGTATCGATCGCCGACCGGCGGGCCGAGCACCATGCCCGGATAGGTGATGTTCACCGGGGCGCCGGCCTCCTGCAGGCCGCGCACATAGCTTTCCTCGCGGGCCTTGGACTGGCCGTAGCCGTCGGATCCGCCCGCCACCGGCAGGTCCGCCCGCAGAGTGCGCAGGCCGGGGTGGAACAGCGCGGTGAAGCTCGAGACGTGGATGATCGGGTCCAGTCCGAATTCGACCGCGCCGCCCAGCACGTTGTGTGCGCCATCGGAGTTGGTGGTCATCATCTGCTCGTTCTGGCGCGGGTCGGTGGCCACCAGTGCCGCGGCGTGTACGACGGCGTCGCAGCCGTCCAGCGCGCGTCGCACCGCGTCGGCGTCGGTGATATCGCCGACCACATGATCGGATACGTCGACGCCGAGCTGTTCGACGCTGGTGGTCAGACCGGCGGGATTGCGAACCAGGAACCGCACCCGGTGCCCAGCGTCGGCGATCGCCTTGGCCGTCCAGCCGCCGACGAATCCGGTTCCACCGGTGACCAGCACCCGCATCGTGTTCATCCGTCAATCTTCCTGGGCTAGAGCGAGATCCGGACGGTATTGGGTCAGGTCCGCTTGGGCAGTTGGCTGGCGATCAACGGCGCGATCTTGTCGGCCATGTAGGCATGCCCGGCGTCGGTGGGATGCACGCCGTCCGGGCCGATCAGCTCGGGCCGGCCCGCGAACCAGCCTTCGGCGAGCGGGTCCACGAAGTCCGCCCCGACGAAGTGAGCCTCGCTGTTGAGGATGTCGCGGATCCGCCACACGTTGACCGGAATGTCGGGGGTGGGCCACGCGGGCCCGATTACGAGCATCCGAGCTGTCGGTACGGTCCTGTGGGCCAGGCCGAGGGTGTCGGCGACCAATCGGGTCAGCTGGCCCGGGTCGACGTCCTGGTCGTTGCGTGAGCCGAAGAACACCACCAGCGCGTCGTCGGGTTGCACCGCACGCGCGGTCAGGTCTCCGTAGAGGCTGCCGTGGTTGCCGGGCACGCCGTACCCGGCACCGCCTTCGGCGGCCACGTCGGCGGCGACGTACACCCCGCGGCCCGCCAAGGTCTTCCAGGCACGTGAAGTCCAGTTCGCCGCACCGCGGCCGCTGTTCTCATACCCAGCCGTGTAGGAGTCACCGATCACCGCGATCCGGGTGGGCGACGCGCTCAACGGCACCGTCTCGTAGTGGCGGGCCGGCTCGCGATCCCGGGCCAGGCAGCCGGTCCCCACCACAGTCGCGATGACCACGGCCATCAGGCAGACACCGAATGTCCGCACCCCATTCACAGCTGTCCTCCCCGAGCCTCAGCGCACACTGACCGGTACTGCGACGGTGCGTTCGTCGAGGACTTTTTTGACGGCCAGCGGGTCCTCGGTGGGCATCACCTGGGCCGTCGCGGGCCGGGCACCGATCATCTTGCGCATCCAGCGGCGCGCCGGCTCCTCAACACCGTGGAACAGCAGCATCGACAGCACCGTCGCCACCACCAGCAGTCCGGCGACCATCCACTTGGCCGCGGTGTCCCCTTCGTTCAGCACGACCTCGAATTGTATTGCGGCCCAATTCCACGACGTGTGCACCAGCTCGTGAACCATATACAGCGCAAACGAGATCTGCCCGCCGTAGACCATCAGCCGGGTGGACAACAACGCCGGCAGGCTGCCGGTACCGATCGCCAGCGCCATGACCAACGGAACGAACAGCACGTCGACCAGTCCGCTGCTGTCATAGATCCCCGAGATCGGATGCGCGTCGAAGTAGTTCAGAACACCGACCATCGCTGCGATCAGCAGTGCCGAACCGAATCCGGCGACGGAGCGGGATCGCTGTGACGGCACCATCTTCCGGACCGCGGCACAGGCCAGCGCACCCGCGGTGAATTGCATGACGATGCGCGGCAGCCAGCTCCACGGCGTGTAGAACTGGCCGGTCACCAGAAGTAGCAACAGCGGCGGCAGCGAGGCGCCGACCGCCAGCGCCGCCAGCGAGCGCGCCGACGTCACTCGCATCATCCGGTAGACCACCAGGATCAGCACACCGAACAACAGATAGGCCAGCCACTCGGCACTGATGGACCAGGCGGGCCCGTCCCAGCTGGATCCGTCGAAGAACGGCTCGAACCACAACTGCACCAACAGGACCTGGCGCACGTAGCTGATGGCTGTCAGCCGGCTGAGGTCCTCGGTCGGCACATGCCCGACGTGCAGCGTGAAGATCACCCACACCAGTGCCAGGTGCAGCGTGACCAGATAGATCGGCCAGACCCGCGCCAGCCGCAGCCACAGGAAGTGCACGGTGGCACGCGCCGAGAACGACTCCCCCATCCGTTCAAGGTAGTTCCAGGTCAGCACGAACCCGCTGAGGATGAAGAACAGATCGACGCCCTGGGCCCCGCGGTCGAGGATCGGGGCCATCGCGTCGGCGAAGGCCGGCGAGGCCAGTCGCAGCAACGGGCGGAAGTGAAACAGCACCACCCACACCGCGGCGATGATGCGCAGCCCGGTGAGGGCCTTGATCTCTCCGCTACGCACAACACTCTTTCGCCGGGGGCTTCACTGTCAGGGACTGCCTTGGGAGACTAGCAGCGGCCCTGGTCTCGACACAGTCATCGACGAGTGGGCGGCCTTCCGTGTTGGTGGCCCGTTGACCATACTTGCGGGATGTCAGACGAGTATCGGGTGGGACGCGGGATCGCCGACATCACCGGCGAGGCGGCCGAATGCGGAATGCTCGGCTATGGCGTGGCCGCGCAGCAGACCACCGGCCTGCACAACCGGTTGCGCGCGCGGGCGTTCGTGATCGCCGACAACGCGACCGACAACCGGATCCTGCTGGTGGTCTGCGAGGTGCCGCTGCTGCTGGAAAGCATCCATCGCGAGGTGCTCGGGCGTCTCGGGGCCGACTACGGCAAGCTCTACACGTACCGCAACGTGATGCTCACCGCGACGCATACTCATTGCGGCCCAGGCGGTTACGCCGACCACAGGATCTACAACTCCAACACCGGAGGCTTTCGGCCGCAGACGTTCGGCGCGATCGTCGACGGCATCTGCGAGGCGGTGACCCGTGCGCACGCCGACCTCGCGCCGGCCTCCTTGAGCCTGGCGTTCGGGCGGCTGCACGACGCCAGCAGCAACCGCTCACCGTCGGCGTTCGCCCGCAACCCCGAGGCCGATCGTGCCCACTTCCCCGACCAGATCGACCCGCAGACCACACTGCTGCGCATCGAACGCGATGGCCGCCTGGTCGGCGCGGTGAACTGGTTCGCTACCCACGGCACGTCCATGACCAACCGCAACACCCTGATCAGTGGCGACAACAAGGGCTATGCCGCCTACCAGTGGGAGCGCCTCGACCATCAGGTCGACTACCTGGCGACCGAACCTCCCGAGTTCATCGCGGCGTTCGCCCAGACCAATAGCGGGGACATGTCGCCGAACCTCAATCACCGCCCGGGCAGCGGGCCCACCGAGGACGAATTCGCCAACACCCGGATCATCGGCGCCCGCCAGGCCACCGCGGCCGTCGACCTGACCGTCGGCCACGGCACCGAGGTCAGCGGCGGCGTCGACGCACTTGCCACCTACGTCGACCTGTCCGATTTCGAGGTCCGGCCCGAGTTCACCGGCGACGGCCGCCCTCACCGCACCGGGCCGGTGCTCGCAGGTGCGGCAGCGCTGGCCGGTACCGACGAAGGCCCCGGCCCGCTGCACCCGCTGGTCAAGCAGGGCCGCAGCCGCATCGTCGACTGGCTGGCCGCCACCACGGTGTATCGGCTCTCGCCGCGGTTGCGCGACGCACACGCCCCGAAGTTGCCGGCGGCGCCGGGCAATCGGCTGAACAAGGCACTGTCGTTGATGCCCACCGGCGGGCCGATTCAGTTGTTGCGCGTCGGGCAGCTCTATCTGATCGGAGTTCCCGCCGAGGTGACCATCGTGGCCGGACTGCGGTTGCGCCGCACCGTCGCCGAGATCGTAGGTGCCCAACTGCAGCAGGTGCTCGTAGCCGGGTACAGCAACGGCTATCTGCACTATGTCACCACGCCGCAGGAGTACGAGGACCAGCGTTACGAGGGCGGCAGCACCATGTTCGGCCGATGGGAGCTGGCAGCCCTGCAGCAGGTTGCGGCCGACCTCGCCACCGCGATGCGCGACGGCCGCCCCGCCCCGGCGGGGCAGGTCCCCATAGAGCCGTCACGCAAGCGCAGATCCCGCCGCCGCGCGGCGGTCCCGGACGAACCGGCCACCGGCCACCGGTTCGGCGACGTCCTACAGGCGCCGAGGGCCCGCTACCAGCCCGGGGACACCGTGCGGGCGGTGTTCGCCGGCGCCCACCCCAACAACGACCTACGTCGCGGCAGCACCTACCTGCGGGTGGAGCGCGAAACCGGCGACGAGTGGAGCACCGTTGCCGACGACGGCGACTGGTCGACGACCTTTCGGTGGGATCGGACCGCCCGCCGCCGTTCGTCGATCACCGTGACGTGGAGGGTGCCCTCCGACGTGGCCGCGGGCCGCTATCGGCTGCGTTACCAGGGCGACTCGCGGGCCACCAACGGCCGGATCAGCGCGTTCACCGGGACCACTGAGGCGTTCGATATCTCACCAAAGCGTTAATCGGCCGCCCATATGGCCTTAACTTCGCCGCCTAACCTCGGGAAACATCGAGGCCGGCCCGACCGCCGACCGCGATCACACATCGGAAGCGGGGGCTGGGCATGGCTACCACCATCACCACTCGGGGCACGTCGCACATCGGTTCGCAGCGCAATTCCGTCATCGAATGCGGAGGCGCGCAGATCCGGGCGCACTATCGGCACCTCGCGACCGTCGTCACCATCCGCGGCCGGATCGATTCGGCCAATGTGGACCAGGTCAGCGAACAGGCCCGGCGCTACGTCCTGGCCAAGGAGCCGGTGGTGCTCGATCTGAGCGGGGTCACCGCGTTCACCTCCGCGGGCATCTGGCTGCTGTGCGTGATCGACGGTGACTGCCGGGCCGCCGGCGTGGAGTGGACGCTGATCGAGGGCACCACCGTCGGTGAGCTGCTCAGCGACTTCGACCACGACGCCAAGTTCCCCACCGCACCCTCGGTGGACCAGGCGCTGCACGCGCTGGCCGACGGCAACGACCAGCGCCGTCAGGCACTTCTGCCGTTGTTCCAGAAGTCGGCCTGATAGGACGCGCCGCCACGGCCACCCTGCGGTGGTGGCCTGCGATCGGACTACTGGCGATGCTGGCCCTGGGCTGGGCGGTGGGCCACGACGCGACGGCATTGGACACCTGGTTCGGCCACGGCACCCACAAGATCCTCGGTGAGCAGCCACGGTGGCTGTTGATCTTCACCAGCGGCTGGCTGGTGCTGGCGGTGACGGCGGTGTCCCTGGCGGTCGCGCTGTACCGCCGGCAGTGGCCGCTGGCGGTCGCCGTGGTGATCGTCCCGTTCGTGGCCACCGCAGCAGGTCAGTGGCTCAAGCAGTTGTTCGACCGGCACAACGGCCCCTACCTGGAATACCCCAGCGGCCACACCGCTCTGCTGGTCTCGGCGCTGGGCATGCTGGTGGTGGCAGCCGGTGTCGGGATGGCCCGGCGGTGGGCGCTGGGCCTGGCGGTCCTGCTCAGCGCGCTGGGCATGCTCGGCCTGGTGGCCTGCGGCTATCACTACCTCACCGGCACCGTCGGGGCGGCGATGCTCGCCACCGCGCTGGTGAGCGCCGCCGCTCGGTTAACGTCTGCGCTGTGATCGTGTTGCTGCCCCCGTCGGAGACTAAACGCACCGGCGGCGACGGCCGCCCGCTGGAACTGGACGGCCTGGGCTGCCCGGAACTCACCGAACTGCGGGCCGCGCTGATCGGAGAGCTGGTGGAGCTGGCCGCCGATCGTGATGCCAGCCGGCGCGCCCTGGCGTTGTCGGCCGGTCAGGACGGCGAGATCGAGCGCAACGCGCAGCTGCGCACGTCTGCCACCGCGCCGGCGATCCAGCGTTACACCGGCGTGCTCTACGAGGCGCTCGACGTCGAGTCGCTGCGCGGTGCGGCAGCTGCCCGCGCCACCGCCCGGCTGGCCGTCGGCTCAGCGTTGTTCGGACTGCTGCGGGCGACCGATCAGGTACCGGCCTACCGGCTTTCGGCGGGTTCGAAGCTGCCCGGGCAGCCGGGCCTGGCCCGGCGTTGGCGGCCGGTGCTGGAACCGGTGCTGGCCAAGATCGCCGCCGCGGAATTGGTCGTCGACCTGAGGTCGGGTTCCTATGCGTCCCTGGCGAAGATCCCCGGCGCGGTGCGCGTCGATGTGCTGGCCGAGCACGCCGACGGCCGTCGGGTCAATGTCAGCCATTTCAACAAGGCGCACAAGGGCCGACTGGCGCGGGCGCTGGCCACCACCCGATCCGAACCCGACGATGCCGCGGCGGTGGCCACCGTGGCGCGCCGGGCCGGGATGCGGGTGGAGCGCGACGGCCAGAAACTGACCCTGGTGGTCTCGGCATGAGGATGATCAGCGCCGTGCTGCTTTTGGGGTTGGTCACCGGCTGCGGTGTCGCGGCCGCCGACGTCCCGCCGGTGTCGGCGCAGGCCCGCGCGGCCGGTTTCGTCGACGTCCGCAGCGCGGTGCCGGACGCGATCATCGACCTGCGCTATGCCACCGCGAATAACTTCACCGGTGTACAGCTGTATCCGTCCGACGCCCGGTGCCTGGTGCACGAGTCGCTGGCCCCGGGTTTGACGGCGGCCGCCGGCGCGCTGCGCGCCCGGGGCCGGAGGTTGGTGTTCTGGGACTGCTACCGACCGCACGACGTGCAGGTGCGGATGTTTCAGGTGGTGCCGAATCCGAACTGGGTGGCCCGGCCCGGCCCGCTGGCCCGCAGCCACGAGACCGGGCGATCCGTCGACGTGACGACCGCCGATCAACAGGGGCGCCTGGCTGAGATGGGCACCGGCTTCGACGACTTCACCCCGACCGCAACGGCATACGCCGACGGAATCAGCGCCCGCGCCACGGCCGAACGTGCCGCCTTGCGTGAGGCGATGGGCGCCGGCGGGTTGTCTGTCTACTCCGGCGAGTGGTGGCATTTCGACGGCCCCGGCGCCGGGGTGGGACGCCCCATTCTCGACGTTCCGGTCACCTAGAAGGCGCGGCCAGGTGTCGCTCCACCGACGCGACCTTGGCGTTCATCGCGTCGACCGCTCCCGCCCGAAGGTCGGCCTTGATCACGGTGCTCACCCTCGGGGACCGGGCGGCCACGGCTTCCACCGCCCGCTGCACCACGGCCATCACCTGCGCCCAGTCGTCGCCTTCGATGACGGTGAACATGGCATCGGTGTGATTGGGCAGCCCGGACTCGCGGACCACCCGGACCGCCTCGGCGACGATCTCCCCGACTCCCTCGCCGACACCGAGTGGGGTGACCGAGAACGCAACCAGCACCGACATCTGCCTCACCCCCTCGTTCGCACCACCAGTGAGCCTACCTAGCATCGGGCCATGCGGGTTCTGGTGCAACGTGTCTCGTCAGCGCGGGTTTCCGTCGACGGCGAGACGGTGGGCGCGATAACGCCGGACGGCCAGGGGTTGGTGGCGCTGGTCGGGGTCACGCACGACGACGACACCGACAAGGCTCGGCGGCTCGCCGAAAAGCTCTGGCAATTACGAATTCTCGACGGCGAGCGATCGGCCGCCGATACCGGTGCGCCGATCCTGGTCGTCAGCCAGTTCACCCTCTACGCCGACACCGCCAAGGGCCGGCGCCCATCGTGGAACGCCGCGGCACCCGGAGCGGTCGCCGAGCCGCTGGTGGCCGCGTTCGCCGACGCACTTCGCGAGTTGGGAGCCCACGTGCAGACCGGGGTGTTCGGCGCGCACATGGCGGTGGAATTGGTCAACGACGGCCCGGTGACGGTGCTGCTGGAACTCTGAGACTGATCAGCCCCGAATGGCCGTGGGCGGCGCGTACACACCCACCAGGTCGCGGTGCCACCACGCTTTATCCCGCCGGCGCTCGGCCCGGGTGGTGAACCGGTACTCATACAGCAGTGCCCGCACATACCGCGGCGGTTCGCCGGGAAAAGGGTTGCCGCGCAACAGCCGCAGCGTGTCACGATCGTTGCGCAGCAGGCGCTGCAGCAGTGCGTCGCGCCACGGCTGCGCATAGCGCGGCGACAGCGCGGCGAACCACATCAGCCAGTCCAGCCGCAGGTGGTAGGGCGCCCACTGCCTCGGAGGCCGTTTCAGCGCACCGGGTTTGCCCTTGAACTCGTACTCCCGCCACACCGTATCCGCACTGATCCGAGCCTCCGTGGTGCCCTCGATCACCACTTCCCGGCGGGTGCGGCCGACGGTGCCGAACGCACCGTAGCTGTTGACCAGATGCAGCGGGTTGAAGGAGGCGTTCATCCGTTGGCTCCGACTGGCCATATTGCGGATCGGCCAGTAGCTGAGCACCAGCACCATCGCGACGAATGCCAGCACCAGCGCCGTGAACCATGGTGGGGCTTCGGCCAGACCCGGTGATGCCGAACCGAAACCCATTCCTGTAAGCCAGGATTGGTCGATCACGCTGGCGGCCAGGACAATTGTCAGCCAGTTCAGCCAGGCGAAGTTGCCCGACGCCACCAGCCACAGTTGGGTGGCGACGATGATCACCGCTGCAACGCCGGCGACCGGCTGCGGCGCGAACAGCCCGAACGGCACGACCAGCTGGGCGAAGTGATTGCCGGCGGCCTCGATCCGGTGCAGCGGCTTGGGCAGGTGATGGAAGTACCAGCTCAGTGGGCCCGGCATCGGCTGGGTCTCGTGGTGGTAGTACAGGCAGGTCAGGTTGCGCCAGCAGGGGTCGCCGCGCAGCTTGATCAGGCCGGCGCCGAACTCGATGCGAAACAGCAGCCACCGCGCCAGCCACATCACCAGCACCGGCGGCGCCACCCGGTCATTGCCCAGAAACACCGCCAGGAAGCCGCTTTCCAGCAGAATCGACTCCCAGCCGAATCCGTACCAGACCTGCCCGACGTTGACGATCGACAGGTACAGCACCCACAGCAGCAGCCAGAGGGCCATCACCGCCCACAGCGGGGCCAGATCACCGACGCCGACCACCATCGCCGCGGCCAATATGGCGCCCAGCCAGCACAAGCCGGCGAACCATCTATCCGAATAATGCAGGTGAAAAATACTGGGAGCCAACCGGAACGACCGCCGGCGCACAAACGATGGCACCGGAAGCATGCCGTGCTCGCCGATCAGAGCTCGAAACTGCCGCCCGGCCGCGACGAAGGCGATGACGTAGACCGCCGCGATGCCGCGTTCCAGCACCAGCCGGCCCAGCCGATATCCGGACCCGTCCAGCCACACCCATTGCGTGTTCACGCCGGCGCGTCATTCGGCTGACAGAGCCCGGCGCAGCAGATGCATGGCCACCGTCGTCGAGCGCTCCCGGATATCGGCACGCTCCCCCGGCAACCGGGTGGTGCGGGTCAGCAGCGTGCCGTCGCCGAGCGCCACACAGAAGCACACCGTGCCCACGGGCTTGTCCGGCGTTCCCCCGCCCGGGCCGGCTATCCCGGTGATGGCCACCGCAGTGTCTGCCCCGAACCGGCGCAGCGCACCGGCGGCCATCGCCTCGGCCACCGGCTCGGACACCGCGCCGTGCTCGGCGATCAATGCCGCGTCCACCGCGAGCAGCTCGGATTTCGCATTGTTGGAGTACGACACCACGCCGCCGGCCAGATACTGCGAGGCGCCGGGCTGGTCGGCCAGCCGCGCCGCCAGCATTCCCGCCGTACAGGATTCCGCCGTCGCGATCCACCGACCCGCCAACATCCCCGCCACCAGATCGTCGATCAGCGAACCGTCCTCGGAGAAGACCTTGCCGCCGTGGCGTTGGCGCAGCAGCGCGATCAGTTGCGCGTAGGCGGTGGCGGCATCGGGTTCATAGCGGGTGACGATCTCCAACTCCCCGCGACGCAGACAGGTGGTGATCTCCAGCCGGTTGTAGTCGGCGATGGTCTGCTGCGCGTGCCGCAGTGTGTCGGCCAGACCGGATTCGGGCAGCCCGAACATCCGCACCGTCTGCTGTTCATAGCGGGTGCGGCCGGCGATCGCGTCCTGCACCGCTGCGGTGCCGATCGCCTTGTGCCACATCGGTTGCAGCTCGCGCGGCGGCCCGGGCAGCACCACCACCGTCGGCGTGCCCGCCACCACCACGCCCGGCGCGGTGCCCACCGGGTCCAGGATGGTGGCCCCAGCAGGCACCATCGCCTGCTTGCGGTTGGCCGCGCGCACCGTCGCAAAATCCGGTGCGCCCGGACCGGTGTAACGCGCCATCATCGGTTTGAGGATTTCGGCGATCCGGTCCTCCAACTCAGCATCGAGCACCAGGTCCCGGCCGCAGAACCGGGAGACGGTCTCGACGGTCAGGTCATCGGCCGTCGGCCCCAGGCCACCGCTGGTGACGATCAGGTCGACACCGGCACCGGCCAGGAACCGCAGCTGTGCCTCGATGTCAGCAGGCCGGTCACCGCAGATCGTGATGTGCGCCAACTCGACTCCCAGTTCCAGGAGCTGGTCGGCGAGCCACGGTCCGTTGCGGTCGGCGATGCGCCCGGTGAGTACCTCGGTACCGGTGACCACTATTCCTGCGCGTGCGCTCACCGGTCCGAGGTTACCCACTCACGGGTCAGGGCAGACCGGGGATGAGCACCACTTCCATCGGGGACGCCGCGGGAATCGGGGCCGCCGCGGCCGCCGGCATGAAGGCGCCCGGAACCATCGACGTCGGTGCCATGGCTGTCGGTGCCATCGCCGCCGGCGCGGCCCCGCCGAAGTTCGGCATCGGGAACGGCAGCATCGAACCCAGGCTGGCCGGCAACCCCGACAGGCCACTGGTACCGGCGGGAGCCGCGGTGCTCTGCGTCGGCGGAACGTTGAAGGTCGCGGTCGCGATCGGCGACTGGGCCGGCGCAGCCGCGGGAGCCAGCGTGGAGCCACTGAGTGCCGACGCGGTGGTCTGCAGCAACTGCTGCGGAATGGTCGCCGAGGACGCGACGACCTGCTCCAACACGCTGGGCAGGCCGGGGTTGATCGGCGCGACGTCCGCGCTGGCGACCGCGCTGGATGCCAGCGCCCCCAGGAACAGGCCGGCAGCGGCGCCGGCGGCAACAGTGAGGCAATTTCGGATTCGTGACATGGCTTCTCCCCAATCCCGTGAACGACAAGGTCGGGACCGAAGTTAGCCGTGTGAAAATTGAGACTGGTGTGACACGACGGGCGGTATATGAAACCGATGCGAACCGGAGTCGCGGCAGTTACCCCGCCCGTCTCACTTGGCCAGCCAGCTCTGAATCTTCCCGACCTCGGTGGTGTAGGCCAGCAAGACGGTGTCCTCGTAATGTGCACCGCCGTTGAGGACGGTGTCATCGCGCCACATCGCGTGGACGTGGTAGATGCCGCGGCTGTAGATGTCGACACGCTCCCGGCGGGTGCGCCGCCAGCCGAGCTGCTCGGCTTGATCGGACAGTGCCTGGCGCAGATCGGTCGTGGTGGACTCACTGGTCATGGACCTGGTCTCCTCATCCATAGGCTGATCACGCTATCAGCTGCCACCCACCCGCCTCGGACGTAACATCGACGCCGATGACCTCGTCAGCATCACCGCGCGACCTGATCGCCGAGATCGCCAGCACCGAAACCGGAGCCCGGATCGGGGCCTTCTTCGATCTGGACGGCACGCTGGTCTCCGGGTTCACCGCCACCGCTCACGCCGGTGACCGCATTCGGCGGCGCCAGGCCCGGGCCGGCGAGGTGCTCGGTGTCGTCGAGGCCGCGGTGCGATATCGGCTGGGCCGCATGCAGTTCGAGCGGCTGTTGATGCGCGCGGCCGGCTACCTCCGTGGCGAGTCCATCGGCGAACTCGACGGCGTCGGCGCGAGACTGTTCGCCGACCACATCGCCGAGCGGGTCTACCCGCACATGCGGGAGATCGTGCGGGCGCATCAGCAGGCGGGCCACACCGTGGTGTTGAGTTCCTCCGCCCTGACCATCCACGCCGAGCCCGTCGCCCGCTTCCTGGGGATCGGGCAGGTGTTGTGCAACCGCTTCGAACTCGACGACCACGGTGTGCTGACCGGCGGCGTCGTCAAACCCGTGGTGTGGGGCGCACAGAAGGCCGCCGCTGTCCAGCAGTTCTGCGCTGAGAACGGGATCGAGCTGGCCGACAGCTTCTTCTATGCCGACGGCGACGAGGACGCCGCGCTGATGTCGGTGGTGGGACACCCCCGGCCGGTCAATCCACGCCCGGGGCTGGCCGCGCTGGCGGCGCGGCACGGCTGGCCGGTGCTGCGGGTCAGCGGGGCCGGCCGTGCCCGCGCAAGGTCGCTGAGCCGAGCCGCCGGCTTCGGAGTGGCCGTGCTGCGGGCTGTCGCAACCCGTTGAGTCGGCTCTGGCGACACGATTGGCGGTAGTGTGGGGATTCCAGTCGCCCACCTGTGGCCTATTGGCTTCAGCCCGCCGAGTCTGGTACTAAATTAGAACACGTTTCACTCAAGTCCCGTCGCCCCCGCGAAGGAGCAGGTAATGCACACTCCCCTCTGCGATGAGCTCGGTATCGAGTTCCCCATTTTCGCCTTTACGCACTGTCGTGACGTGGTCGTCGCGGTGAGCAAGGCCGGTGGGTTCGGGGTGCTCGGCGCGGTGGGCTTCACCCCCGAGCAGCTTGAGATCGAACTGAACTGGATCGACGAGAACATCGGCGACCACCCCTACGGCGTCGACATCGTCATCCCGAACAAGTACGAGGGCATGGACTCCGGACAGTCGGCCGAGGACCTGGCGGCCTCGCTGCGCAAGATGGTGCCCCAGGCGCACCTCGACTTCGGCAAGAAGCTGCTGGCCGACCACGGCGTTCCCGTCGAGAACGCCGACGACGACAGCCTGCAGCTGCTGGGCTGGACCGAGGCCACCGCCACCCCGCAGGTCGAGGTCGCGCTGCAGCACCCGAAGGTGACGATGATCGCCAATGCGCTCGGGACTCCCCCGGCCGACATGATCGCCCACATCCACGAAGCGGGCCGCAAGGTCGCCGCGCTGTGCGGCTCTGCGTCGCAGGCCAAGAAGCACGCGGCAGCCGGGGTGGACATCATCATCGCCCAGGGCGGCGAGGCCGGCGGCCACTGCGGCGAGGTGGGCTCGATCGTGCTGTGGCCCGAGGTGGTCAAGGCGGTGGCGCCGGTTCCGGTGCTGGCCGCCGGCGGTATCGGCAGTGGCCAGCAGATCGCTGCGGCCCTGGCACTGGGCGCTCAGGGTGCGTGGACCGGTTCGCAGTGGCTGATGGTCGAGGAGTCCTCGAACACCGAGGCCCAGCACGCCGCCTACATCAAGGCGGGCAGTCGCGACACCGTCCGCAGCCGCTCGTTCACCGGCAAACCGGCCCGGATGCTGCGCAACGACTGGACCGAGGCGTGGGAGGCCCCGGAGAACCCCAAGCCGCTGGGCATGCCGTTGCAGTACATGGTCTCCGGCATGGCGGTTCGGGCCACGAACAAGTTCCCCAACGAGAGCGTCGACGTGGCGTTCAACCCGGTCGGTCAGGTCGTCGGCCAGTTCACCAAGGTCGAGAAGACCTCGACGGTCATGCAGCGCTGGGTGCAGGAGTACCTCGAGGCCACCGGCACCCTCGAAGCGCTCAACGAAGCCTCTGGCGCCTGACTGCCTACCGCTCTGCACCCAGAAACGGTTGCGCGGCAACAGCATAGAGACCGAACGCCGCGAACGGCGCCGCCAGCGGCAGCCATGGCAGGCTGAACGGGAAGACGGTCACGGCCAACGCGGCACCGGTGAACCCGAGGGCGAAGATCACCGTCGGAGCCGTCACCGTGCCGGCGTGCCGCAACAGCAGGTAGCCGACCGCGGCCAGCCCGGCTACCGCCGCCGAAACCGCCGGTGGATCGGCGAATCCGATCGCCACCACGACGAGCAATACCGCGACCGTCGCCGCCGCACGCCACCAGAACCCGACCAGCACCGCGACCGCCGCCAGCAACGCCGCGGTGGCGGCCGTCCCCTCCGCCGCGGAACCGGCAGCCGCCGCCATGGCCAGCCCGCACGCGCCGGACAGCGCCGACAGCACTGGCCCGGGGGCATCGGCACACCGCGTCATGGCCCCGTCGCCGTCGGTCGTTGCCGCTGTGTCACCAGGCGCATCGACTGATCCAGCGCCTCCTGAGACACCCAGGACGCGACGTCGACGCCGAAGCTGGCCATATCCCGATACATGGCAGCGCGCTGCAGCATCCAGATCCGCGACACCAACGGCTCGGGTTGGTCCTCGAACGGTGAGCCGGCCAGGACGTCGACGACCAGCACCACGTGCCCGCGTTTGCGCAAGTCTGTCAGTGCCAGCGCAAACTCGGTGTCCAGAAGCGTAGAGAACGCGATGATCAGGGCGCCGGCCGGAACAGCGGCCCGCGGCGCCAGCGTGCCGACGGTGGTCTCGAATCCGTCGCCGGCGCCGAGGACGGCGTCGACGATGCGATAGAACTGGCGCTGCCCGATATCCGCGCCCACCCAGCGCGGCCGGCCGCCACCGAGCGTCACCACCCCGGCGCGGTCGCCATTGCGTAATGCGTTCTGCACCACCTGCGCTGCGCCGAGCACCGACCGCTCGGCTGCCGCGGTCGCCGGACCGTGCGGCTGCGGGTAGGCGTCGATGAGCACCACGACGTCGGCGGCCCGATCGGTCAGCCGTTGGGTGACGTGCAGACTCCTTCGCCGCGCACTGACCGGCCAGTTCACCGAGCGCAGCGGGTCGCCGGGCACGTAGGGACGGACGTCGGCGTACTCCACACCGCGACCCGGATGCCGGGTCAGGTGGGTGCCCACCCGGTCGAGCAGTTCGCTGCGCGGAATCGGCGTGCCCTGCGGCGGCGCCAGCGGGAACACTGTGACCTCAGCGACGTCGACGGTGGCCGTCCCGGCCAGCAGCCCGCCCCTGCCGACGGTGCCCACGATGGCTCGAATCGGGTAACGGCCCCAGCGTTCGGTGCGGGCGGTCAACGACTTCGCGGGGGCCGGCCCGGCCAAGCTGTCAAGGGTGTCGAGTCGCATCGCGGGGTGCGCCGACACCGCCAGGTCCACCGCAGTCACTTCAGCGGCCGATGTGGTCGCCCAGACAGTCAATTCGACCGTTTCGGATTCGAAACAGCGCTGCTTGCACGGGCTTGCGCGCACGTGCAGCACCGGTACCGGCGACTGCCGGCCCAGTGAGCACAGCACGCCCAGCAACGGTGCGGCGAACACGATCAACTGGCAGCGCGAGGCGCCCACCGCCACCACCAGGGCCAGCCCCGCGCCGGTGATCAGCGCCCGCGTCAAAGATGAGGCCCGCCAGTGCAATTCGACGTCGCGGCCCGCGCCGGACTCCGGGTCCACGATCACGTCGCGTCCGGGGGCGGCCCGCCCGTTTCCGGGTTTCGCGGCACCGGAAGCCGCCGCAGCAGCTCCTCGACCACGTCCGAACCCTGGATGCGCCGCACCCACATCTCGGGCCGCAGTGTGATCCGGTGCGCCACCGCCGAGGTGGCGAGCGCCTTGACGTCCTCGGGGATCACGTAGTCGCGACCGAGCAGCAACGCCCGCGCTCGCGCGAGCTGAATCAGGTCCAGCTCCGAGCGCGGACTGGCACCCACCGCGACCTGCGGGTGGTGCCGGGTGGCGGTGGCCAGCGATACCACGTAGCGCAGCACGTCGTCATGCACGCTGACCTGCTCCACCGATTCCCGCATCGCGATCACGTCGTCGGCGTCGACCACCTTGTGCACGGTCGGCATTGTGGCGCCCCGGTCCAGGCGCCGGCGCAACATCGCAGCCTCGCCGCGCTCCGACAGATAGCCCAACTGCAGCCTGATCGCGAATCGGTCGAGCTGCGCCTCCGGCAGCGGGTAGGTGCCTTCGTACTCGATCGGGTTGTCGGTGGCCAGCACGATGAACGGCTCGGGTAGCCGGTGGGTTGCGCCGTCGATGCTGACCTGACCTTCGGCCATCGCCTCCAGCAGGGCGGCCTGGGTCTTGGGCGGGGTCCGGTTGATCTCGTCGGCCAGCACCAGGTTGGTGAAGATCGGCCCCTGCCGGAACTCGAATCTCCCCGAGGCCATGTCGTAGATGGTGGTGCCGAGCAGGTCCGCCGGCAGCAGGTCCGGGGTGAACTGCACCCGGGTGAAGTCCAATCCGAGCGCCGCGGCGAACGATCGGGCGATCAGGGTCTTGCCCAGTCCGGGGAGATCCTCGACGAGCACGTGGCCACCGGCGAGCACCGTGGTCAGGATCAGCGTGAGCGCAGCCCGCTTGCCCACCACCGCCCGCTCGATCTCGTCGAGCACGGCGGTGCAGCGCGCGGCGGTGGTCGCCGCCGTGCCGGACCGCCCGGTGCTCATCGCTCCTCCAGCCGGTGCAGGATCTCCTCCAACACAGCGCGTCCCGGTCCCGGCCCGCGTTCTCCCGCGGGAGCGACATTGCCCGGATCCACCCACGGCCACAGCTCGTCGCCGAACAGCATCGCCCCGTTGGCGCTGAACGTCGCGGGGTCCTTCGCCCGCCTCTGACCGGTGGAGACCTCGAAACGGCTGGCCAGGATCGGGCGCCAGCGTCGATCCCAGTCCGCCCGCGTCGACTCCGCCCAACGGATCCTGGCTTCCGTGCCAGACAGCCACCGCCGCAATGATTCTCCGAGTTCGTCAACGACCATCGGCTCCGTGGGCGAACCCGCGTTCGCCGCCAGCATGCGCCGGATTCCGGCCAGCGGCACCGCAATCGCAGCGCCTGCCGCCCACGCCAGCCACAGCGGCCGGTGTAGCACCAATGCCACCAGCTCCACCGCGATTACCAGCAGGACCGCTTGCATCGCAAATATTTTCATGTCGCAGCCCGCAATTCGTCGAGCACCAGCCGCAGTATCGCGACAGCATCGGCGCGGTCTTGCTCGGTCATCTGGTGGGGACTGAACCGCGCCTCGGTGAACAGCTCCACCAGCCGGGAGGCGTTGTCCGACGCCAGCGCATGATGGTCGACGGCGCGGGCCAGCACCTCGGTGGGAGTGTCACACTGCCGTGGTGCGACATCGGGGACGTCGGCCAGGTGGCGCTCCATCGCCGCGTAGCAGGCGATGATCGCCTCCCGCGGTCCACGACTGCGGTCGGCGATCCGGGTCAATCCCAGCTCAGCTACCCGGACCAGGGTTTCATCCGCGGCGGGTCCGGGCACAACGACCGGCGCGCCGTCGGTAGCCGATGGCCGAACGCGGCCGCGGCGAGGGCGCGCGGTGACCAGGGCGGCCAGCAGCACCGTCGCCACGGCGCTGAACAGCAACAGGCCGGCCACTGAACCGTCCGGGCCAGGAGCCGAGGGCGGTGCCGGTGGGACCGGTGTCCCCGGGGCGGATGGCGACGCGGGCACACCGCTTCGCGAGTCGGGCAGTTCGACCGGGATCGAGAAACGGTGCATGCCACCCAGCTCCGCGAACACGACGATCGCCACCAGCGCCAGCGCCACTGCCGCCAATGCGATCAGCAGCACCCGCCAGGACAGCCGTCCCCGACCGCCCAGGGGTGACTCGGCCAGCTGCCCCATGCTGCCGGCTGCCGCGCGCGGGTGACGCAGCCGACTCACCGTAGCGATGGCGACGGCGCCCACCGATACCGCCAACAGCACAGCCAAAATGATGGTCTCGGCCGGACTTGCGGCGGTCGGCTGTCGTGGCTCGCCGACGACACCGGGCAGATACCCCTGCGTCGCGGCCCCGGCCACCACCAGCAACGCGATCAGGTTGATCACCCGCGGCATCCCCAATACTGGCACGCCGGGCCGGTGGGCGGCCAGGATCTTCGCTAAGCGTCGGGCTTCTCGTCGTGCCCGCCGAACTGCTTGCGCATCGCCGAGAGCACCTTGGCGCCGAATTCGAACAGGTGACGTGACGCGAAACGCGCGTACAGCGCGGTGGTCAGCACCGGCGCCGGCACGCCCTCGTCGATCGCGGCGATGACGGTCCAGCGGCCCTCACCGGAGTCGGAGACCCGGCCGGCGAACTCCTCAAGTGCCGGCGACTTCTGCAAGGCGCCGGCGGTGAGGTCCAGCAGCCAGGAGCCGATCACGCTGCCGCGTCGCCAGACCTCGGTGACCGCCTCGATGTCGATGTCGTACTGGTAGTACTCGGGATGGCTCAACGGCGCCGTCTCGGCATCGCCCTGCTGAGCCACCTTGCCGATGTTTGCGTGGTGCAAGATGTTGAGACCCTCGGCGATCGAGGCCATCATCCCGTACTCGATTCCGTTGTGCACCATCTTCACGAAGTGCCCCGCCCCGGACGGGCCGCAGTACAGATAGCCGTTCTCGGCCTGGCTGACGTCACCCTCGCGGCCCGGCGTGCGCGGCGCCGCCTCCACACCCGGTGCCACCGTGGCGAAAATCGGCTCGGCGGTGTCGAACGCATCGCGGTCGCCGCCGACCATCAGGCAGTAGCCGCGCTCGCGGCCCCAGACCCCGCCGCTGGTGCCGCAGTCCAGCAGGTGAATGCCTTTGTCGGACAGCAGTTTCGCATGTGCCAGGTCGTCGCGGTAGTACGAATTGCCACCGTCGATCACGATGTCGCCGGGCGCCAGGATTCCGGCCAGCTCCTCGATGACGCCCGCGGTGATGTCGCCGGCCGGCACCATCACCCACACCACCCGCGGGGCGGACAGGTTCATCGCCAGCTCGGACGTCGAGGACACCCCCGTGACACCGGGTTCGCCGGTCAATGCTGCCACGGCGTCGGGATTGTGGTCATAGACCACGCATTCATGGCCACCGTCTGTCAGCCGCCGGACGAGATTGGCTCCCATCCGGCCGAGGCCGATCATGCCCAATCGCATGACGTCGAGGTTAGTCGAAGTCAGCCGACCTGAGCGATCCCGGGCGGGAAGTACGGTCCGATGCCGCCGGTGTAGATGCCCGGCTGCCAACCCCGTGCACCCATGCACAGCAGCGGCAACCCGTCGGGTGACTGTGCGGCCGACTGCGGATTCGGACAGGGCGAACCGATGTCCTGCACTCCGTAGAGCGGGTTCGAGATCTGCCAGAACCCGGTGTCCTTCGGCGGCCATTGGTTGGCGATGAAGTGACACGCCAGCGCCTGGCCGTTGGGGCCGTGGCCGTAGATGTAGCGCTCCCAGCTGTAGCAAGCGTCGCCCTGTCGCTGCCCCTCGGCCATCCCCGGTACGTCACCCGGGTAGGCGCCGGCGGCCGGTGCCCCGAGCGCCGCTGTCACACCTGCGGCGCCGGCGATGAGAGCTGCTGCGGCCAGTTCACGAATCATTAGTCGCCCTTAATCCTGTCGATCCGGGCCACGAGGCCCCGACAGGGAAGCCTAACCGGTACCCGCCGGGCGTCTTCGGTGAATCCACCGATTGTCGGCCCACTAAAGTCCCGCAGATGGCCGACACGCAGACGCAGTTCGACGAATCGCAGGGCCGTCTGCAGATCGGCACCGACGTGGCCGGCCGAGCCGCCAAGATGGGCCACCGCCTCACGATCTCCATGTCGCGCTGGCAAGCAAGGGTGCGGTGGTCGTCGGGTCGGCCCACCTCGGTCAGCCTGTCCATCGAGGTTGACGCATTGCAGGTACTGCGAGGTGACGGTGGGCTGACACCGCTGACCACCCCGGAGAAGGCGTTGATCCGCGGCAACGCGCTCAAGTGCCTCGGCAGCGGCAAATACCCGCGAATCCTGTTCGAGTGCAACGATATCGAGCCGGCCGAGAGTGGCTATCGGTTGGCCGGGACGCTGCAGATCCGGGGCCGGACCCAGCGGCATGTCGTCCAGGTGCGGGTGAACGAGGCGGGCCGGGTCGACGCGGAGAGCCGGGTGCGCCACAGCGACTTCGGCGTGCGGCGCTATTCGATGCTGATGGGCGCGATGCAGGTCGCCGATGAGGTGACGGTGTCGATGACGGCGACCGTGCCGGCGGTGCCCGGGTCCTGAATCAGCGGGCCGGCAGGCGCGGAATGTGCTGCCGAAACCGATCCAGCAGCGTCGGCGAGCCCTGAGGCGGCGGGCCGGGCTCCATGGCCGGTGCATCCCACAGCGTTTGGAGCTCCACCAGCGCGCCCTCGGGCGTGTCGGTCGGGGGCGGCGGGGCTTCGACCTTGGGCGCGGGGGCCTCCACCATCTCGGGCACCTTCTCGCTTGCCTTCTCGGGAACCTTTGCCGGTGCCGCGACGTGCGCCATCGTCACGCGTTCGGGCGGCGTGGAGTTCGGGACGTCCTTGCTCGGGGAAAGCTGCATGCTCACGGCCGCCGACACCGAGGCCACGAACGTGACCGCTCCGCCGGTCAGCATCGTCAACGCCCCGGCGTAGGACAACGACATCCGGCGTGCCGACCGATCAGCCGACCCGCCCGGGTGCCCCGCGAACGACGCGCCGGCCAGGTCGGCGTGCGGCGCCAGCGCCAGCGCCGCACCCCGCGCCAACGCCTGTTGAGCACCACCTTGGACGAACACCGGCACCTTCAGCTTGGATTCCAGGCGGCGGCCGAGCCGGTCCATTCCCCTCATCGAGCCGGCCACCAGCAACACCTCGGGCCGGTCAGCGGCCGCCGCGAAGGCGTCGGCCAGCCAACCGGTCACCTCATCGGTACCGCCGATCGCGCAGGTGGTGATGTCGCCGGCGTCCGCGCCGCCCAGCGGCACCAGGGTGGCCATTCCGGGTTCGATGACACACACCGCCGTGCGGCCGCTGCGCCGGCCGACTCCGGTAGCGAGCGAGCCCGCCGCATCACCGAAGCGCACCGGCACCACGTTGTCGAACCCGGCATCGGCGAGCGACTCCAGCAGCAATGCAGCGGCCACCGTGGCGTCGTCACTCCAGGTGACGCCCACTCCGTGCAGCCGGTCTCCACGGGCTGCGGTCATGGTGCGCGCGCGAACCGCGACAGCAGATGCCGCCGCAGCCATGCTCACAGCGTCCAGTCCCGGGCCATTGCGGTCAACGCCGAACTCATCGCCGGCCACCGTCGAGGCGTCCTCCACGGGTCCCTCGGCTATCACCCATCCGAGCGTCGTCGGTGTCAGTGCCAGCCCTAGTACCGTATCCAAAATTGCTTGCCCCAATCGTCCTGATCTGCGATATCGCTCACCGGCGACAGTCAGGACTGTGCGGTCTTGTCGGCTTACCGCAGGCGAGCCTACGCGTGTCGTCTGGCCCTGCCTAGCCCGGTCCAGGACCGAAAATCGGGTATGCTAGCTCGCGGGTCAAATCCCACTGACGGCAGCGGGGTCGCGGACAGCGGCGGTTGCTGCAGGTGAGGGCCGATACAAAGGTTGTGGCGGCCGGTTCATCGCAATCAGCACGTTAGCAAGTTCGAGGCATTTCAAGAGCGTTCCGCAGCAAGACGATAAGGGGCTGGAATGACAGACGTGACCAAAGGGATGCGCTGGGCGCGCCGACTTCTCGTCGGTGCGGTGGCCGCAGCAGCACTGCCGGGACTGATCGGTCTGACGGGCAGCGAAGCGACCGCATCGGCGTTCTCGCGGCCGGGTCTGCCGGTCGAATACCTGCAGGTTCCCTCTGCCGGTATGGGCCGCGACATCAAGGTGCAGTTCCAGTCGGGCGGCTCCGGCTCCCCCGGCCTCTACCTGCTCGACGGCATGCGCGCCCAGGACGACTACAACGGCTGGGACATCAACACCCCGGCTTTCGAGTGGTACTACCAGTCGGGCATCTCGGTCATCATGCCGGTCGGCGGCCAGTCCAGCTTCTACAGCGACTGGTACAAGCCGGCCTGCGGCAAGGCCGGCTGCTCCACCTACAAGTGGGAGACCTTCCTCACCAGCGAACTGCCGTCCTACCTGGCCTCGGAGTACGGCGTCAGCCAGAGCCGCAACGCCGCGGTCGGCCTGTCGATGGCGGGCGCGTCCGCGCTGAACCTGGCGATCTACCACCCGAACCAGTTCACCTACGCCGGTTCGCTCTCCGGCTACATCAACCCGTCGGAGGGCAAGAGCTGGATCGGCCTGGCCATGGGTGACGCGGGCGGCTACAAGAAGGAAGACATGTGGGGTCCCGACAGCGACCCGGCGTGGCTGCGCAACGACCCGACGGTCAACGTCGACAAGTTGGTGGCCAACAACACCCGCCTGTGGGTCTACTGCGGTAACGGTCGGCCGAACGAGCTGGGCGGCGACAACATCCCCGCCACATTCCTCGAGGGCAACTTCATGATCGGCCAGAACAAGAAGTTCCAGGAGCTCTACACCGCGGCCGGCGGTAACAACGCCGTGTTCGACTTCCCGGACTACGGCACCCACAGCTGGGAGTATTGGGGCGCTCAACTGCAGGCTATGAAGCCTGACCTGCAGAGCCACCTGGGCGCCAGCGCCGGCTGAGTCTCACCAGCACCGAGATCTGACCTCTGCGCCCCACCCGATTCCGGGTGGGGCGCAGAGCTTTTTTCACCGGGTGGGGTTACCACGCAAGGCCGGGAATGCTTTGATTGCGAGCATGCAGGGTTCAGCGACAGTCCACATGGCGGCTCCAGCCGAACGGATCTGGGATCTGGTGGCCGACGTCCGCAAGATCGGGCAGTTCTCCCCGGAGACCTTCGAAGCCGAATGGCTCGACGGTGCAACCGGTCCGGCGGCCGGGGCCCGTTTCCGCGGCCACGTCAAGCGCAACGGCATCGGGCCGGTGTACTGGACGGTCTGCCGCGTCACCGAATGCGAGCCGGGGCGGGTGTTCGAGTTCGCGGTGCTCGCCGGCGATCGGGCCCTGAACAAGTGGCGCTATGAGCTGTCCCCCACCGCGGACGGCACCGACGTCACCGAGTCCTTCCGGCTGGCAGACTCCTTCCTGACCAACGTCTACTACTACGCGTTCGGCGGTTTTCTCCGGCAGCGCAACAACATCCGTGACATGCGGCGCACCCTCGAGCGCATCCGCGACGTCGTCGAACAGGGCTAGTCAATCCAGGCGGTCCGGATCGGCCAGCGGCAGCAACAAGCACGACGGAGTCGCCCCACCCTGGTGTACCTGATAGAGACCGCCGGCCAAGGCCCGGCATGCCGGCTCGTTCGGCACCAGGTGCGGGAAATCGTAGGTGGTCACGGTCAGTCGCAGCCGATGCCCCGGTGCGATCAGCGCCGCGGTCGGGAAGATCTCGATGTCGTAGCGGGTCGGCTCGCCCGGCACCACCGGCCGCACCGCAGCCCGGGTGCTGATGTGATGCGGGCGCAGCACGGTGCCGTCCGGCAGGTACCAGGTGCGGTCCGGGTCGAGTTGGCGGTGGGAGCCGAGCAGCGCTCCCATGGTCAGCGGGCGATTGACGCCCTCCGGCGCGACGTCGTCGAGGTGGGCCACCCACAACGTCTCGGTGGTGTCGGCCGTCGCCTGGATGCTCAGCGTGATCGGCCCGGCGATCAGGGTCGGCGAGTCAAACCGCTCGCTGGTGTAGGTCAGGGCACCGCGTTGCACCCGGCGGTTGTCCTGATCGTGGCGAGTACGGCCGCCCGCCGACGAGGTGACGAAACTGTTGAGCCCCAACGACCATTGTTCGAGGCTGCGTCCGGACATCGGGCCGCGCGAGCGGTACGGCAGGGCGACAAGGGTCTGCTCGGCCGGGGCGTCGGCGCTCAACCGCCCGGCGTGTGCGAGGTACAGCTTCGTCGGTGTCGCTTCGGGGATCGGGTATTCCCGGGTGTGGTACCAGCGCCGGCCGCCGATGGCGGTGAAAGTGAACGGCGCACCCGACATCGCCGCGGCCGCATCGTCTTTGAGCCAGTAGTCGAACCAGCGCAGCTGCAGATCCACGATGTTGAGGCCGTCGTAGTCCGACACGTGGTACCACGGCCCCATCATCAGCCTGATCCGGTCGCTCAGCGGTTGTCCGGGCTGCATCGGTGCAGTCACCGGCCGACCGGTGCAGGCGTTCTGCAACGCCGCGTAGTTCAGCGGCGCTCCGCGTTGGAAAGCATCGTGCCAGCCGCCGGTCAACAGGACTGCGACATTGTTGGCGGCAATGTCGGGCAGGATCAGGTCCGGTCGCATGGTGTCCCAGAACGGCCCGTCGAAGGCGGCGTCACCGCCGGTGCGCGCCTCGTCGACCAGCGGCTCGAAGTAGCCCCGCTGATCTTTGCCGCGTTGCCGCACTGCGGCGAACCCGCCGGCGCGCGGGCGCGGGTGCCCGCCGGGGGTGAAGAACTCCAGGGTCGGGTTGAGAACGTTGAGCAGCCGGTACACCGAGCCGTACGCACGCACGGTGCGCAGGTGCGACACCCCGCCCATGGTGGCGGCGTCCCGGTAGAAGTCGTTGGCGGCCATCACCGGAAAGATGGCCTTCAGGGGTGAGTCCGGCCCGACCGCGGACGCGGTGAACAACTGGTTGATGGCCAGGTAGGAGATGCCGAACATGCCGACCCGGCCGTTGGCGTTGGGCAGAGTCGAGGCCCAGGTGACCAGTTCGACGCCGTCGCGGGTCTGGTCCGCGCCGAACATCTCGAACGACCCGCCTGATGCCCCGGTGCCACGGACGTCGACCATCACCTCGATATAGCCGCGCCGGATCAGGTGCGGTGCCGGACCGCCGCCGATCTGCGCCGCCGGCGGCGGCGCCAGTTTGCCGTAGGGGGTCACCGACAGCAGCACCGGAAACGGCCCGGCCGCCGGCGCCCCGGTCTCGGGCACGGTCGGGTAGTGAATATCGGCGCGCAGCACGATCCCGTCGCTCATCGGCACCGCCACGTTGCGGTGTATTCCGATACCGAACTGCGCCGGCGGGGCGCTCCAGGGCGGATCGAACGGCGCGGGGTTGTGCTTACGGGCCTTGGCGCCACCGGCGTTTCGCAGCGCCAGACCAGCCGCCCCGGCCGCCCCGGCCGCCCCGGCCGCCCCGGCCGCCCCGGCCATGGCCAGCGCCCAGCCGGCCCGGCGCCCCCACACTCCGGCCACCAACGCCCCGCGCCGGGTCAGACCCGGCTGGGCAGGGTGAATGCGCAGGCCTGCCCGATGTCCAGGGTGCGCAGCAGCCGTCCCATGCCGACCCACAGCGCACACGACAGCGCGAGGTCGGTGAGCAGCTCGTCACTGAGGTGCTCCGAGCAGCGCGACCAGAAGTCCTCGTCGTCGCGCAGGCCGGTGTGGTCCGTGGCGAATCGGTGGGCGAACTCTGCTGCGATGCGTTCCTGGGGGCTGTAGCCCGCCCAGGTGCGCCACTGTGCCGCGTGGTCGTAGAGGTCCTCGCTGACCCCGGCGGCGGGGCCGTCGGCGTCGCGGGTGTTCATGCATACCGTGCACTCGTTGGCCTGGGCGATCACCATCCGGGCCAGCTCACGGGTGCGCATCGGCAGTCTGCCCTTGTTGTAGACCGCGGTGCTGAATCCCCCGATGCCGGCGGCGAGTTCAGGCGATTTGGCCATCCAGCCGATCATGTCGTGGGCTTCGAAGTCTCCGATGCGGCTCATACCCAGCGATGCTAGCGGGCTGCGGTGCCGTCATGGGCGGAGCCGGCCAACTCCGGTGACTGGACCGCCCAATCACGGTCGGCGAGGCTGCGATAGGCGATCCGCTGCAGCGCCGCCTCCACCTCGCCACGATCCGGCCGGCCCTCGAAGCCGGGCGAGCGGGCCAGTTTGTCCACCACCCACTCCTGAACCAGCGACGATACGAAGCCGACCTGACGCAGGCCGGCTCGGGTCAGGCCCAGGTGATCACCGTCGCGCAGTACATAACCCTCCGCCACCAGACGATCGACGGTGGGTTCGAGGATTTCGTAGGGCACCCGCAGCGTCCTGCCGATGTCGCTGAGCCGCGCGGTCCGGAATACCTGCGTGTAGCGATGAATGCGCAGCACCGTCCACAACCCGGCCACATCCAGCGGGGAATCGGACCGCATAGCGATACTGCGCAGCCGCACCCCCGGCTCGTTGCGCAGCAGTCGTCCGATCGCGGTCTCGAGCAGCTCGTCCGACGTCTCGTCGGTGGGCATGCCGAACCCGTCGCCGAGGTCGGCCGCGTTGTCGGGCAGCTCCTTGAGCGGGACCTCGCGCAGGGACAGGGCCAGGACGAATCCCAGCAATGCGACCGGCGCGGCCCACAAGAACACCTGGCCGAGTGATTCGGCGTAGGCCGCCACGATGGGCGCCGCCTGCTGCGGCGCCAGCCGATGCACCGCCTCCGGAGAAGCGGCGGCCTCCGCCGGCAGCCCCGCGGTGCCCAGCGCCGAGGCGAGCCGGCCGTCGAGGAAGTTCACGAACAGTGAGCCGAAGACCGCAGCGCCGAACGAGCTGCCGATGGTCCGGAAGAACGTGACGCCCGAGGTGGCCACACCCAGGTCGGCAAAGCTGGAGATGTTCTGCACGACGAGCACCAGGACCTGCATCGACAGGCCGATGCCGGCCCCCAGCAGCAACAGGTACAGCGACTGCACCAAGGCCGGTGTGGCCGCGTCCATCTGCGACATCAGTGCGAACGCGAGTGTCATCAGCGCGGTGCCGACCACCGGAAAGATCTTGTACCGGCCGGTGCGGCCGACGAGGGCACCGCTGCCCGTGGACGTCACGAGCATGCCCACCACCATGGGCAGGGTGCGCAGCCCCGACGTGGTCGCCGAGACGCCGTCGACGTACTGCATGAAGGTGGGTAGGAAGGTCAGTGCGCCCAGCATCGCGAAACCGACCACGAACGCCAGCACACAGCAGACCGCGAAGACCGGGTCGGCGAAGAGTCGGGTCGGCAGGATGGGTGCGGCGACCCGGCTCTCCACCCACACGAACAGCGCCAGCGCCACGACGGCCCCGGCGAATAACCCGATGATCGCCGGCGACCCCCAGGCGTACCGGTTGCCGCCCCAGCTGGTGGCCAGCGTCAACCCGGTGGCGCCCAACCCGACCAGCACGATCCCGGCGTAGTCGATGGTCGGCTTGGCTCGGCCGACCAGCGCCGGGATCGCCACACCGGCCACGATCAACACGACTACCGAGATCGGCAGGTTGATCCAGAACGCCCACCGCCAGGTCAGGTAGTCGGTGACGTACCCGCCCAGCAACGGGCCGATCACCGTGGTGACCCCGAAGACCGCGCCCAGCATGCCCTGATAGCGGCCCCGGTCACGCAGCGGTATGACCTCGCCGATCAGCGCGGCGGCGGTGACGGTGATCGCGCCGCCGCCGATACCCTGCAGCGCGCGGGCACCGACCAGCATCCCCATCGAGGTGGACAAGCCGCACAGCACCGACCCGGCCACGAAGAAGAGAACGGCGGTCTGGAAAACCCGCTTGCGGCCGAACAGGTCGCCGAGCTTGCCTGCCAGGATCGTCGCGATGGTCGAGGTCAACAGATAACTGGTGACGACCCACGACTGGTGGCCGGCGTTGCCCAGATCCGACACGATCGTGGGGAGTGCCGTAGCCACGATGGTCTGATCGAGGGCGGCCATCAGCAGACCGAACACGATCGCCGAGAAGATCAGGTTGCGGCGCTGCGGGCTGACTGTCGGCCGCATGTCGTCGGCGAGCGGCGGTGCATTGGGCGTCGTGGTGATGGTGGTCCCTCCCGTCGGCGTCACGCGCTAACGGGTACCCACTTTGGTGATCAGGACGGTGGGCGGGAGACGCACTGCGCCGAATACAGCGCATCGCCCAGCTTGTCCATCAACTCCAGTTGAGTCTGCAGATAGTCGATGTGGGATTCCTCTTCGACGAGGATGCCCTCGAGCAGCTTGGCGGTGGTGCTGTCCTGTTTGTCGCGGCACATCACGATGCCCGGTCGCAGCCGGTTGAGGACGTCCATTTCGAGCGCGAGATCGCTTTCGAACTGCTCGCGCAGGGTCTGTCCGATGCGCAGGGATCCGATGCGCTGATAGTTCGGCAGACCGTCGAGCAGCAGGATGCGGTCGGTGACCGCCTCGGCGTGCCGCATCTCCTCGAACGATTCGTCGCGGGTGTGGCCGGCCAACTCGGTGAACCCCCAGTTGTCCTGCATCTTGGAATGCAGGAAGTACTGGTTGATCGCGGTGAGTTCGCTGGTCAACTGCTCGTTGAGCAGTTTGAGAACCTCTGGGTCGCCTTGCATGATCACTCCTCTGATGTGAAGAACCTCGCATGCCGGCCGCGACGGACGGGGGTTGGATCGTCGCCGTAACGCGCCGAATTCAATCTAGTGCAGGTGCCCGGTCAGGATGCGGTGTTTACCCGGGTCTCGGCGCGTCGAATCGGCACATCGGCTACCGGATCCGGCGAGAACGGATCGCCGGGGGCACTGCCCGATGCGCTGAACTTAGGTTAGACTCTACTAACATGAGACTCGATTCGCCTAGCCGCAATATCGGCGTTTCGGGCAGCTGTGTCTCCCACCGTGCGGATCCACATTCACTGGTGCTGGCGCTGGATTATCAAGTCGACGACGTTGAGCGGACCTGGTCACTCATGCGCGATGACCAATCCCCGCTGGCGGCCCTCGGTGCCCGCCACGCGGTGCTCTACACCTCGGCGTTCGAACCGAAGCGGGTACTGGTGACGATCGGGCTGCGGCACCGGATCTCGGTCAAGGAACTGCTGCGCTCCCCCGCTGTCTTCGAATGGTTTGACCGCAGCGGGGTCAACGACCTGCCGGCGATCTTCGCCGGCGAGGTCCGCGAGAAGATCAACCTCACCCGGCCCGATTCCGAACAGCCCGGTTCCGAGGTGATCGTCGGAGTGGTCTCCACGGTCGCCGACCCCGAAGAGCTGATGGCCAAGGTGCACAACGGCCTGGGCCGGTTCGCCGACGCCGGCGTGCGCAAGGTGTGGGTGTATCAGGCTGTCGACGACGGCCGCGAGGTGTTGACACTGCTCGAAATCGACAGCGCGGCAAGCGCTCAGCGCTGGATGGACCACCCAGACACCGCCGCCGAGTGGATGACCGGTGTCGGAATCGGCAGCTATCCCCAGCCGTTCGTAGGGGAATTCGCCGCCGCAATCGATCTGATGACGCCCGAGAACGACAGTCAGTAGGGGTAGCGGATGTACGTATGCCTGTGTGCTGGAGCCACCAATCAGATGGTGTCCGATGCCGTCGCCGCCGGTGCGTCGACGTCGAAAGAGGTCGCCGCGATGTGCGGGGCAGGCGGCGACTGCGGCCGGTGCCGGTGCACGGTTCGCGGCATCATCGAGGCAACACTGGCCGCTGTACCGACGGAGCCGAGCGACGGCTCACTTCGCCACCTCGCCCTGGAGATCACCGCAGTCGGATCACGCTGATCCGCTGCGCGGCCTCCCGGTGAACTCGGCCAGCGCTTCGGCGTTGGCCGCAGCACCCATCAGTTCGGCGAACAGCGCATTCTCCCGTGCGGTTGCGGCGGAGACCTGATCGCGATGTGGCGCAACCATGGTCGACTTCACCGCAATCAAACTCGCAATAGGCCGGGAGGCAAGAACTTCAGCGTGCCGGCGGGCATCATCGAGTAGCGCCGCAGGTTCGCACACCTTCCAGACCAAACCCATCCGCAGCGCTTCGTCGGCATCGATCCACTCCGAGGACATCAACATCCACGCGGCGTTCTGACGACCGATCAACTGCGGCAGCAGATACGACGATGCGGCCTCCGGTGCCACACCCAAGCTGGTGAACGGACACTTGAGCCGGGCCGTGGTGGACATGAACGCCAGGTCGGCGTAGCCGAGGATGGTGGCGCCGATGCCCAGGCCGATGCCGTTGACCGCGCAGATCAGCGGCTTGGGGAAGCGCGCCAGGGCATCGACCAGGCCGCGGAACCCGTGCTTACCGGGGGTGAACTGCGGGTCGGTGATCATGGCCTGCATCTCCGCGAGATCGGTACCGGCACTGAAGGATCGCCCGTTTCCGGTGATCAGCACCACGGCGACGTCCGAGTCCTCGGCAGCAGCCAGCAGTGCCTCGGTGGTGGCGTCATAGAGCGCCTCGTTGAATGCATTGAGTGCGTCCGGGCGATTCAGCGTGCATGTCCGAACCCGGTTCTGGTCCTCAATTGTCAGGATCATTGGTAGTCAGGGGCGCAGTACTCGCAATGCGAGCCTGTTTCCCCATCCCCC
>NZ_JAYJJS010000028.1:0-64150 GCF_020181635.2 Mycobacterium zoologicum
TGTCGGCAACCCACGTTCACATGTGAGTGAGGCCCCAGCCCCCCATACCGTCTAGGGAGGCTTGGCCCAGCGCGGTCAGGGAGGCGGCGCCCAATACCGTTGGATCGGCGCCCATCTCATCGAGCGTCACCGTGCACAGCGCGGCCCGCGGAGCGGCGTCGGCCCATTCGGCGGCT
The DNA here is from genome assembly GCF_020181635.2 of Mycobacterium zoologicum. NCBI lineage: Bacteria > Bacillati > Actinomycetota > Actinomycetes > Mycobacteriales > Mycobacteriaceae > Mycobacterium > Mycobacterium zoologicum. The sequence continues at coordinate 177 of NZ_JAYJJS010000028.1, forward strand.
ACCGGCAGCGGATGAACGAGGTCGTCGACGGCGGCAGCCACACCCATCGGTACCGACAGCTTCCCCAGCTCGGTGAGCGTCGGCGCCACATAGGCAGCGGCCTGCTCCAGCGCATCGGGCAGCTGCGGCCACTGCGCGGTCCAGGAGCGGGTCAGCTCATCGCCGAGCCAGGCCGGGCTGGACGCCCGCATCTCGGCGACCACGGCCGCCAACCCGTCGCGGCGCAACTGCCCGGCGCTGAAACGGGCGGCCTGGGCGGCCGGGGCTCCGTCGGGTGTACCCGACCAGGCCGGTAGCGCGGCCAGAACCGCGACCACTTGCCGGGGATGCTGCAGCGCCCAGGCGGCGGCCACCGCCGCTCCGATCGACACGCCGCCGGCGATGATCGGCCCCGACCGGGCCGCCGCGTCGTCCAGCGCCGCCAGGTACCCGGCGATCAGCCGGTCAGGTTCGGGTCGGGGTGCGATCAATCCGGCGCCTACCTGCTGCAACGGTGCCGAAAAAGCCCGGCGGATGTAGTCGTCGTCGGATCCGGTACCCGGAAGTAGAACGGCCGTCGTGTCGTGTAGATCGAATGCCACCCCATGATCGTGCCGGGTCATGTGGCATTCGCTAATCAACAGGTCTACCGTAGCGGTCGCACACACATGAGGAGAGGGCATGGCTGCGCCGAAAGGGTATCTGCGTCGGCTGACGCGGCGGCTGACGGAAGATCTCGAACTGCAGGACGTTGAGGAGCTTTCCGACGAAGCCGCTAACACCGGCGCGCAGCGCGCGATCGACTGCCAACGTGGACAAGAGGTCACCATGGTGGGGGTGTTGCGCAGCGTGGAGGCCAACGCCAAGGGCTGTGTGGGCGGTGTTCGAGCCGAGCTCTTCGACGGTACTGACACGGTGACCCTGGTCTGGCTGGGGCAGCGGCGAATCCCCGGAATCGACTCGGGTCGCACCCTGCGGGTGCACGGCCGACTCGGCAAGCTCGACAGCGGCTGTAAGGCGATCTACAACCCCCATTACGAAATCCAGCAGTGACAGGTGATTTCGACGCCCAGGGGCCGCAGCGGCTTCTGGATCAGATCGGCGGCGTGGCCGGGCTCATCTATTCGTCACTGCCGGTGGTGGTGTTCGTGCCCGTGTCCAGTGCCTTCGGAGTGCGTGCCGCCGTTTTCGCGGCGCTGGGCGTCGCCGCCGCGGTGCTGGTCTGGCGGCTGATCCGCCGGGAGTCCACCCAGCCGGCGATGTCGGGGTTCTTCGGGGTGGCCGTCTGTGCCCTGATCGCCTATCTGATGGGTGACTCCAAGGGGTATTTCCTGCTCGGCATCTGGACGTCGCTGGGGTGGGCGGTGGTGTTCGCCGGTTCGATACTGGTCCGCCGTCCCGCGGTCGGCTACATCTGGAGCTGGGCCAGCGGCCAGGGCTCGGCGTGGCGGGAGCTGCGCGCGGCGATCTACGCCTACGACATCGCCACCCTGGTGTGGGTGCTGGTGTTCGGCGCCCGCTTCGTGGTGCAGCGGTTGCTCTACAACGCCGACCAGACCGGCTGGCTGGGGGTGGCCCGCATCTCGATGGGCTGGCCGCTGACCGCGGTGGCGGCGCTGGTGACCTACCTGGCGGTCAAGTACGTGCAGCGGGCCGTGGATGACGCCCAGCCCGCGCCAGGCGCCGACCGCGAAAGCTCAGTGCGCGGGTAGCAGCAACTCGCGCAGTTCGTCCTCCACACCGGAGGTCGCGACGAACAGCAGCTCGTCGCCGCCTTCGAGCGGCTCGTCGTCCTGCGGCACGATCACCCGCGTCCCACGCAGGATCGTCACCAGCGCGGCGTCGCGAGGCAGCGTGAGCTTACGCACCGGCTTGCCGCCCCACGGGGTGTCGTCGGGCAGGGTGATCTCCAGCAGATTGGCCTGGCCCTTGCGGAACTCCATCAGCCGCACCAGGTCACCGACTGCGACGGCCTCCTCGACCAGTGAGGCCAGCATGCGCGGGGTGGACACCGCCACGTCGACGCCCCAGGCGTCGGTGAACAGCCATTCGTTACGGGGATCGTTGACCCGGGCCACCACCCGCGGCACCGCGAATTCGGTCTTGGCCAACAGCGACAGCACCACGTTGGCCTTGTCGTCGCCGGTGGCGGCGATGACGACGTCGAAGGACTCCAGGTGCACCGACTCCAGCAGGCTCAGCTCGCAGGCGTCACCGAGGTGCCACTGCGCGTCTGAGATGTCCTCGACGGCGATGTGATCGGGATTGCGCTCGATCAACGTCACCTGATGGTCGCTGTCGAGCAGCTCACGGGCGATGGAACGGCCGACGGCTCCGGCCCCGGCTACCGCGACCTTCATTTGTCCAGATCCTCGCTGGGCGGCAGCGCGGCGATCGCGATGGACTCGGCGACTCGGCCGGACACCGCGACGATGTAGACCTGATCGCTGGCCTGGATGACCGTTTTGGGCTCGGGCAGGATCCCGGTGCCGAACCGGATCAAAAACGCCACCCGGGCGTTCACGGACGCCTCCAGATCGGTGACGGGGCGGCCGATCCAGTCCTCGTGCAGGACGACCTCGGCCACCGCCACCGTCCCGGTCGGGTCGCGCCACTTGGTGGTCTCGCTTTCGCGGGTCAACGCGTCGAGCAACCGGTCGGTGGTCCAGGGCACGGTGGCGATGGTGGGAATGCCCAGGCGCTCGTAGACCGCGGCGCGCTTGGCGTCGTAGATACGGGCGACCACCCGCGACACACCGAACGTCTCGCGGGCCAGCCGCGCCGCGATGATGTTCGAGTTGTCACCCGAGGACACCGCGGCGAACGCGCCCGCGTCCTCGATGCCGGCCCGCAGCAGCACGTCGCGGTCGAATCCCATGCCCAGCACCCGCTCGCCGTTGAATTCCGGGCTGAGACGGTTGAACGCAGCGCTGTCACGATCGATGATGGCGACCTCGTGGCCGATCCGGGAAAGCCCGTCGGCCACCGAGGCGCCGACCCGGCCGCATCCCATCACAACTACCCGCACGTGCATGGTCCTTTCGTATTCGGTGAACGCTACCGGCATCGCCGCGCTGCCTTACCCTTGGCTCTCGTGTCGAAGATTTCCACGGCCGCGCGCCGGTTGCTTCTGGGCCGGCCGTTTCGCAGCGACAGGCTCAGCCACACCCTGTTGCCCAAGCGTGTCGCTCTGCCGGTGTTCGCCTCCGATGCGCTGTCTTCGGTGGCCTACGGGCCCGAAGAGGTCTTCCTGGTGCTGTCGGTGGCGGGCATCACCGCCTACCGGATGACGCCCTGGGTGGGTCTGGCGGTGGCGTTCGTGTTCATGACGGTGGTGGCCAGCTACCGCCAGAACGTGCACGCCTACCCGTCCGGAGGCGGCGACTACGAGGTGGTCACCACCAACCTCGGGGCCGCCGCGGGGCTGACGGTGGCCAGTGCGTTGATGGTGGATTACGTTCTGACCGTTGCGGTTTCGATCTCGGCGGGGATCGCCAACATCGGATCGGCGATACCCTACATCGCCGAGCACAAGGTCGTCTTCGCGGTGGGGACGGTGATCGTGGTCGCCGCGGCCAACCTGCGTGGCATCCGGGAGTCGGGGACGGCGTTCGCGATCCCGACGTACGCGTTCATGATCGGCGTGTTCGCCATGCTCGGCTGGGGGCTGTTCCAGATCTTCGTGCTGGGGCACCCGCTGCGGGCCGAGTCGGCGTCGTTCAAGATCCACTCGGCGCACGGTGAGGTGGTCGGACTGGCTCTGGTGTTCCTGGTGGCGAAATCGTTTTCCTCGGGCTGTGCGGCACTGACCGGGGTGGAGGCGATCAGCAATGGTGTGCCGGCCTTCCGCAAACCGAAGTCGCGCAACGCCGCCACCACGCTGCTCATGCTCGGCGGGATCGCGGTCACCCTGATGATGGGCATCATCGTGCTGGCCGGCCAGACCGGGGTGAAGATCGCCGCCCGCCCGCACGAGCAGCTGATCGGTGCGCCGGCCGACTACGACCAGAAGACCCTGCTGGCCCAGTTGGCCGAGACGGTGTTTCGCGGATTTCCGCCCGGCCTGTGGGTTATCGCGGGGGTGACGGCGCTGATCCTGGCGCTGGCCGCCAACACCGCGTTCAACGGGTTCCCGGTATTGGGGTCGATCCTGGCCCAGGACTCCTACCTGCCGCGCCAGTTGCACACCCGCGGCGACCGGCTGGCCTTCTCCAACGGCATCGTCTTTCTGGCGGTGGTGGCCATCACCTTCATCGTGGCGTTCGGCGCGGAGGTGACGGCACTGATTCAGCTCTACATCGTCGGGGTGTTCGTCTCGTTCACGCTGAGTCAGATCGGCATGGTCATCCACTGGAACCGGTTGCTGCGCACCGAAACCGACCGAGCGGCCAGGAGCAAGATGATGCGGTCCAGGGTGGTCAACACCATCGGCTTCATCGCCACCGGTTCGGTGCTGATCGTGGTGGTCCTCACCAAGTTCCTGGACGGGGCGTGGATCGCGATCGTCGCGATGACCGTGCTGTACGCCCTGATGAAACTGATCCGCCGGCACTACGACGCGGTCAGCCAGGAGTTGGAGGCACAGACCGCGGCCTCCGCGGACGAGGCCGTGCTGCCCAGTCGCAACCACGCCCTCGTCCTGGTGTCCAAGCTGCACCTGCCGACTCGGCGCGCGCTGGCCTACGCGCGGGCGACCCGTCCGGACGCCCTGGAGGCCATCACCGTCAGCGTCGACGACACCGAGACCCGAAAGCTGGTGCGGGACTGGGAGGACAGCGACATCACCGTGCCGCTCAAGGTGATCGCGTCGCCGTATCGCGAGGTCACCCGCCCGGTGCTCGACTACGTCAAACGCATCAGCAAGGAGTCGCCGCGTACGGTGGTGACCGTCTACATCCCCGAGTATGTGGTGGGCCACTGGTGGGAACAGGTGCTGCACAACCAGAGTGCGCTACGGCTCAAGACCCGGCTGCTGTTCATGCCGCAGGTGATGGTGACGTCGGTGCCCTGGCAGCTGAACTCCTCGGAGCGGCGCAAGGTGCTGGCGCCGCATCACGCGCCCGGCGACGCCCGACGAGGATTCATGGAGTGAACGAACATCAGCTGACCCTGGTCGCCGAGGCTCCCGCGAACGGCGGCAGTTGTGTGGCCCGCCATGAAGGCCGGGTGATCTTCGTGCGCTATGCGCTGCCCGGAGAGCGGGTGCGGGCGCGCATCACCGCGCAGCGGGGCTCGTACTGGCACGCCGAGACCATCGAGGTGCTCGATCCCGCGGACGGCCGGGTGCCCTCGCTGTGCCCGATCGCCGGGGTGGACGGTGCCGGATGCTGCGACCTGGCGTTTGCCGACCCGGCGGTGGCCCGCGGCCTGAAGGGCGAGGTGGTCGCCAACCAGCTGGCCCGGATCGGCGGGCATCAGTGGCAGGGCGCTGCAGAATCCCTCGGGGACGACGGAGCCACCGGATGGCGAAGCCGGGTCCGGTTGGAGGTCGGCGCCGACGGGCGGGCCGGGTTCCACCGCTATCACAGTGATGAGCTGGTCTGTGACCTGCGTTGCGGGCAGCTGCCGGCCGGGATGATCAAGGGCCTGGCCGAGCAGACCTGGCGGCCCGGTGACCACCTGCACGTGGTGGCCGACGACGACGGCGTCCGGCATGTGGTGAGCACCGGGCGTGATCATCGACCGGAGGTCATCGAGGGCGACTATCACGCCACCCAGTGGGTCGGGCGGCGCCGCTGGCAGATCCCGGTCACATCGTTCTGGCAGGCGCATCGGCGGGCGGCCGCGCTCTACAGTGACCTGGTGGCGCAATGGGCGCAGGCCGAGGCCGGGATGACCGCATGGGATCTCTACGGTGGGGCCGCGATCTTCGCCGCGGCGCTGGCCGAGGCGGTGGGGGAGTCGGGCAAGGTGATCAGCGCCGACACGTCCCGCGCCGCAACCGGTGCCGCCCGGGTCGCGCTGGCAGACCTGCCGCAGATCTCGGTGCGCACCGACTCGGTGCGCCGGGTCTTGGCCGACGCGCAGTCCGGTGCCGATGTCGCTGTGCTGGACCCGCCGCGTGCCGGGGCCGGGCGCGAGGTGATCGAGGCGCTGGCCGCCGCGGACGTGCCACGCATTGTGCACATCGGTTGTGAGGCGGCCTCGTTCGCCCGCGACATCGGCCTGTATCGCAGAAGCGGGTATGCCGTGGAGGCGATCCGGGTGTTCGACGCGTTTCCGCTCACCCATCACGTGGAGTGCGTGGCAGTGCTGACCCGCTGACGGGGCGCTCAGCCGAACACGAAGTAGCGCAACCACAGATACAGCGCTGCGAGCGCAACCGAGACCGCGGTGACCACGATGCCCTTGCGGGTGAACTCCCAGAATGTGATGGGATTCCCTGCGCGACGGGCGATTCCGAGCATTACCACGTTGGCGCTGGCACCCACCGCGGTGAGGTTGCCGCCGAAGTCGGCCCCGAGCGCCAGCGCCCACCACAGTGCGTCCGGGTGCAGGTCGTTGGGAAGTGTGGTGCTCAGCTCGGCCACGATCGGAGTCATGGTGGCGACATAGGGGATGTTGTCGATGATCCCGGACACCGGTGCCGAGACACCGAGGATTCCCAGCGTGGTCAGCACCGCGTTGCCGCCGGTGATGTCGGTGGCGGTCCGGGCCAGTGCGCCGATCGCACCGGTGTCCACCAGCGCGCCGACCATCACGAACAGGCCGGCGAAGAACAGCAACGTCTCCCACTCCACACCGGACAGGTAGTCCGAGCGCTCCATCTTGGAGATCACGATCAGTACGCCGGCGCCCAGCAGTGCGACCACGGATGGTTCCAGGTGCAGGGCCCCGTGACCCAGAAACCCGACGAAAACCGCGGTCAGCACCACGCCGCACTTGATCAACAGGCCGCGATCGCGGATCGCCTCGCGTTCCTCGAGTGCCATCACGTCGGCGACCCGGTCGGGATTCACGGTGAACGATCCGCGGAACAGCCAACGCAGCATGACGATGAACACGACCAGCACAATGGCCACGATCGGCGCCAGGTGCACCAGGAAGGCGTTGAATGTCAGCCCGGCTCGGCTGGCGATGATGATGTTGGGCGGATCGCCGACCAGGGTGGCGGCCCCGCCGATGTTGGAGGCGAACACCTCGGCCATCAGGTAGGGCGCGGGGTTGATCTCGAGCCGGTCGCAGACCAGCAGGGTTACCGGGGCGATCAGCAGCACGGTGGTGACGTTGTCCAGCAGTGCCGATGCGACCGCCGTCACCAGCACCAGCAGGATCATGATCCGCAGCGGAGAACCGTTGGCGCGCTTGGCCGCCCAGATCGCGACATACTCGAAAACGCCGGTCTGGCGCAGCACGCTGACGATGATCATCATGCCCAGCAGCAGGAAGATGACATCCCAGTCGATGCCGGTCTCGCGGGAGTAGAAGATGTCGTCGGAGGAGATGACCGGCAGGATCACCACGGCAGCCGCGCCCGCCAGCGCAACCAGCGTCTTGTTGATGCGGTCGGCGGCTATGAACGCATAGGCGGTCAGAAAGACCGCCACCGCCAGAAATGCCACCCGATCAGACTTCTAGGGCTGCGGCCAGCAACTGCGACGCGGTGATCACGCCGTGCAGTTTACCGTCCTTGACGACGGCGATCAGCGGGGTGCGCAGTCTGGCCATGGTGGAGGCCACTTCGACCAGGGTGTCGGCGGCTCCCGCGGACGGCACATCATGCTGGTGTTCAGGCAAAACGTCGCGCACCGTCTTGCCGTGCAGTTTCTCGGCGACCCGATCGGCCGCGGTCTCGCTGAGCACCCCGGCCAGCGACGGGTCGTCCTGTACGTAGCCCGGCACGATGAACCGCACCACCTGCGAGGCCGGCAGCACCGCGTACGGCATGCCAGTCTGATCGGTCACCACCAGGCCCGGCAACCGGTGTTCGGCCAGCAGCCTGGCCGCCTCCAGTGCCTCGGAGTCGACGGTTACCACCGGGTATTCCTCGGCAATCTCCTCAGCGTGCATGACTCAAGACCATACGGTGCGTGTTCCCCGTCATGCGTAGACTGAGCCGATGCTTGAAGGGATCCGCGGCCCCGCCGATCTGCAGCACCTGTCACAGGCGCAGTTGACCGACCTAGCGGCGGAGATTCGTGAGTTCCTGATCCACAAGGTCGCCGCCACCGGGGGCCATCTGGGGCCCAATCTGGGTGTGGTGGAGCTGACGCTGGCGCTGCACCGGGTGTTCGACTCGCCGCATGACCCGATCGTCTTCGACACCGGGCACCAGGCCTATGTGCACAAGATGCTCACCGGGCGCGCCCCGGACTTCGGCACCCTGCGCAAGAAGGGTGGGCTGTCCGGGTATCCCTCGCGCGCCGAGAGTGATCACGACTGGGTGGAATCCAGCCACGCCAGCTCCGCGCTGTCCTATGCCGACGGACTGGCCAAGGCGTTCGAGCTGACCGGGCACCGCAACCGGCACGTCGTCGCCGTCGTCGGCGACGGGGCACTGACCGGCGGCATGTGCTGGGAGGCGCTGAACAACATCGCGGCGGGCCGCCGGCCGGTTGTGGTGGTGGTCAACGACAACGGCCGCAGCTACGCGCCCACCATCGGAGGCTTCGCCGACCACCTGGCCGCGTTGCGGCTCCAGCCCGCCTACGAGCGGCTGCTGGAGCGGGGCCGCTCTGCGGTGCGTGGCATGCCGGTGGTCGGGGAGTTGGGCTACCAGGTGATCCACAGCTTCAAGGCGGGCCTCAAGGACGCGCTGGCGCCGCAGGCGCTCTTCACCGACCTGGGCCTGAAGTATCTGGGCCCGATCGACGGTCACGACGAGGCCGCGGTGGAGTCCGCGCTGCGGCGCGCGCGCGGCTTCGGCGGGCCGGTGATCGTGCACGTGGTCACCCGTAAGGGCAAGGGTTACGGCCCCGCCGAGAACGACGAGGCCGAGCAGATGCACGCCTGCGGCGTGATCGACCCGCTGACCGGGTACGCCACCGAGACCTCGGGACGTGGCTGGACATCGGTGTTCTCCGACGCGCTCATCGAGTACGGCGCCAAGCGCCGCGACGTCGTCGCGATCACCGCGGCGATGCCCGGCCCGACCGGGCTTGCGGCGTTCGGCCAGCGCTATCCGGACCGGATGTTCGACGTCGGGATCGCCGAGCAGCATGCGGTCACCTCGGCAGCCGGCCTGGCGATGGGCGGCCTGCACCCGGTGGTGGCGGTGTACTCGACGTTCCTCAACCGCGCCTTCGACCAGGTGATGATGGACGTGGCGCTGCACAGGCTGCCGGTCACGCTGGTGCTGGATCGTTCCGGCGTCACCGGGCCGGACGGCGCCAGCCACAACGGCATGTGGGACCTGTCGATTCTGGGGATCGTGCCGGGCATGCGGGTGGCCGCGCCCCGTGACGGCTCCCGGTTGCGCGAGGAACTGGCCGAGGCACTGGATGTCAACGACGGACCCACCGCACTGCGGTTCCCCAAAGGCGATGTGGGCGAGGACATTCCGGCTATCGAGCGGCGCGGCGGGGTGGACGTGCTCGCGGTGCCGGCCGATGAGCTACCCGCCGATGTGCTGCTGGTCGCGGTCGGTGCGTTCGCGCCGATGGCACTGGCGGTCGCCGAGCGGCTGCGCAACCAGGGGATCGGTGTGACGGTGATCGACCCGCGCTGGGTGCTGCCGGTGCCCGCGGTGATCACCGAGCTGGCCGCCGCCCACAAACTGGTGGTCACCTGCGAGGACAACGGGGTGGCCGGCGGCGTCGGCTCAGCGGTGTCGGCGGTGCTGCGGGCCGCCGATATCGATGTCCCGTGCCGCGATATCGGTCTGCCGCAACGTTTTTACGACCACGCCTCGCGGGGCGAGCTGCTGGCCGAGGTCGGCCTGACCGCGCAGGACGTCGCTCGCCAGGTCACCGGCTGGGTCGCGGCGATGGGCGCCTGCAACTGCGTGGAAGAAGTCAGCGAGCAGCTGGATTAATTCGCGCCGCCGCCGAGTGCGGCGGCCAGCACCGACACCGTCAGCTCACGCTGCCATTCCCGGGCGCCGCCGTCGATCAGGAACGCCTCGATCACGGCCGCGGCGTCGCCGGTCGGGGGTTTCCAGTCCCAGCACAGACGGCGCACCAGGTCGGGGCTGAGCAGGTTTTCGGTCGGCACCGTCACCTGCTGCGACAGTTCGCCCAGCGCGAGGCGGGCGGCCTCCAGCCGGGCGGCGGCCTCGGGTTTGCGCCGTGACCAGCGCGATGGCGGCGGGGGACCGGTGTTGGACTCGACGGCCTCCGGCGGATCCGGATTGTCACGGGCGGCGGCCAGCGCCCCCAGCCAGGTGGCCGCGCTGCGCCGCTGCTTGGGCCCGCTGAACACCGGCAGCGCGATCAGGTCCTCCACCGTGGTGGGGTTGGCCACGGCGGCGGCGACGATCGCCGAGTCGGGCAGGATCCGCCCGGGCGCGATATCGCGGCGCTGGGCGATCTGGTCGCGTACCAGCCAGAGCTCGCGCACCGCTGCCAGGCCGCGCTGGTCACGCACCTTGTGGATTCCCGACGTGCGGCGCCACCGGTCGCGCCGGGTCGACGTGGCGATGTCGGTGACCCGAAGATGATTGAATTCCTGTGCCGCCCAGTCGGTTTTACCCTGATCCGCCAGCACCTCGGCAATCGCATGACGCAGTTCGATGAGCACCTCGACGTCCAGTGCGGCGTAGTTGAGCCAGTCCTGGGGAAGCGGGCGTTTCGACCAGTCGGCAGCACCGTGGCCCTTGGCCAGACCCAGCCCCAGCAGGCGCTGCACCATCGCGGCGAGGTTGACCCGGTCGAAACCGGCCAGCCGCCCGGCCAGTTCGGTGTCATAGAGCGCCTTGGGCCACATGCCGACGTCGGACAGGCAGGCCAGATCCTGGTCGGCGGCGTGCAGAATCCATTCGTCGTCGTCGAGCACCTCGGCGACCGGGCGCAGCAGTGCTGCCGGGTCCTCGCCGGCGTCGACCGGGTCGATCAGTACGGTGCCGGCGCCGGCACGCCGAATCTGGATCAGGTACGCCCGATTCGAGTAGCGGAACCCAGATGCCCGCTCGGCGTCCACCGCGAACGGGCCCCGGCCGCCGGACAGCAGGTCGGCGGCGGCGCGGATCTGCGCGGGCGTGACCGACACCTCCGGTACCCCGTCGGCCGGACATGGCAGCGGCGTCGGCTCGGGCTCCTCGGACTCCTCGGGTGCCGGTTCGGTGATCTGCTCTGACATCTCAGACGCGGGTTCGCGAGCTCAGGTCGGTGATCCCGACCGGTGGCAGGCCCGCGGCGTGTTCGAGGACTTCGCAGAACGCCTGCACGTGCGTCCCCAGTTCTGGGGTGGTCGCCGTCCAGGACGCCCGCAGCTCCAGCTGGTGCCCGCGGGGCGGGCCGGAGATGTCGCCGTAGCGCACCGAGGTGGTCGCGGTGACGGTGCCGCCCAGCGCGGTGACGTGCTCGGTGCGGGCCCCCAACGCCTCGACCAGCCAGCTCCATGCCACTTCGGGCAACAGTGGATCGATCGCCTCATTGTGGTCCAGGTCGGCCTGGATGAACGCCACCAGCCGCATGGTGCCATCCCAGGCGTCGGTGCCGTCAGGGTCGTAGAGCAGGATCAGCCTGCCGAACGCGTCGCCGTCGGAGTCCTCCGGGATGAAGTCGGTCTCGGGGTGCTTGACCTCGGCGCCCAGTGCGTAGCTGTAGGGCGCCAGCCGCTGGGGCGGACGGATCGGGCCCAGTTCGATCTCGGACCGCACTGTCGCCGCGTGCATGGTCGCCACCGCTTCACGAAAGGGGGCAGGCTCGGCTGATGTCACGGATGCCGCTCCTTTAACTCATCGCTGTGCGTCGCAGTGACAGCCAGCGGCCGACCCCCAGATGCTGATGCGCACCGCAGCGCCGCGGGTCGCCTGACCTCACGCTAACCCCCGGCGCCGGTCGGTGTGAACAGGCTCGCCGGGCATGGCAGCATTGAGCACGATGAGTGCCCGTCGTGAACTGCCCGATTCCCCCTACCTCAACGCCGCCACCGGCCGGACACCGAGCCGTGTTCCGGTGTGGATGATGCGGCAGGCCGGCAGGTCCCTCCCGGAATATCGGGCGTTGCGCGCACAGCACAGCATGCTGTCGGCCTGCTTCGATCCCGAGCTGGTCTGTGAGATCACCCTGCAACCGGTGCGCCGGCACGACGTCGACGCCGCCATCCTGTTCTCCGACATCGTGGTCCCGCTGCGCGCAGCTGGGGTGGACCTGGACATCGTTCCTGACGTCGGACCCGTGATCGCCGACCCGGTACGCACCGCCGCCGACATCGCCGGGCTCCCGCCGTTGGAGCCCCAGCGGGTGACCGCGGTTGCCGAAGCGGTGTCGTTGCTGGTAGCCGCGCTCGGCGAGGTGCCGCTGATCGGCTTCGCAGGGGCGCCGTTCACCCTGGCGTCCTACCTGGTCGAGGGTGGGCCCAGCCGCACCCATGCTCGCACCAAGGCGATGATGCTGGCCGATCCGGACAACTGGCACCAGCTGATGACCAGGCTCACCGACCTGACCATCGCGTTTCTGACCGTGCAGCTCGACCACGGCGTGGACGCCATCCAACTGTTCGACTCCTGGGCCGGGACCTTGTCGCTGGCCGACTACCGCGCCTTCGTACTGCCGCACAGCTCCCGGGTGTTCGCCACGCTGGCCGACCGGGATGTGCCGATGACGCACTTCGGGGTCCAGACCGCCGAGTTGCTCGGGGCCATGGCGGAAGCCGGTGCCACTGTGGTCGGGGTGGACTGGCGGACGTCGCTGACCGCTGCCGCCGCCCGGGTCGGCGCCGGCACCGCAGTGCAGGGCAACCTGGACCCCGCCGTGCTGCTGGCGGGATGGCCGGTGGTCGAGCGGGCCGCCCGCGCCGTCGTCGACGACGGCCGGGCTGCGGTCGCCGCCGGGGCAAGCGGGCACGTGTTCAACCTCGGGCACGGCGTGCTACCAGACTCCGACCCCGGCATCCTCACCGATCTGGTCTCGTTGGTCCATACGTTGTGACAGCATCGTATTGCGTTGTCGGAGGCGGTATCTCCGGTTTGGCCGCCGCCCACCGGCTGCGTGCGACGCTCGGTGGCGCCGTCGACATCACCGTCTTCGAGCCGGCTGAGCGGCTCGGCGGGGTGCTGCGCACGGAGAGCCTCGGTGGCATCCCGATGGACGTGGGTGCCGAGGCGTTCATCGCGCGCCGACCCGAAGTGCCCGCTCTGCTGGCGGAGCTCGGCCTGGCCGATCGGCAGCGCAGCACCACCGGGGTGCGACCACTGCTCTACAGCCGTCGGCTGCTACACCGGTTGCCGCCGGGCACGCTGAGCGGCATTCCGGCGTCACCGGAATCGATGACCGGCCTGGTCGACGACGAGACGCTGACCCGCATCGCCGCCGAACCCGGCCGGCCGCTGGAGTTCGAACCGGGCAGCGACCCGGCGCTGGGTGCGTTGGTCGCCGACCGGTTCGGCGAGCAGGTGGTGGCTCATTCGGTCGATCCGTTGATAGGCGGGGTGTACGCGGGATCGGCGGCCACCGTAGGGCTGCGCTCGGCGGTGCCCGGCCTGGCCACCGCGTTGGACGCCGGCGCCCCCAACCTCACCGAGGCGGTGCGGCGGGCCCTGCCGGCGACCAGCAGCGCACCGGTGTTCGGCGCCATCGACGGTGGTTACCAGGTGCTGATCGACGCCCTGGCGCGCAGCAGCGGACTGCGTTGGATCCAGTCGGCGGTGACGCAGATCGACCCGGTGGGCGACGGCTGGCAGCTACGCGATTCGGCCGGCGGCGTCCATCGTGCCGACCGGGTGGTGATGGCCGTGCCGGCCCATGTGCTGGCACGGGTCGCGACCGGGTTCGCGCCCGTCGCCGCGGCAGCGGCCAGCCGGATCGACCATGCGTCGTCGGTGGTGGTGGCGATGGCGGTGCCCGCCGGGGCGGCGTTGCCGGACAACTCCGGGGTTCTGGTCGCCACCGGGGAGCGGTTGCACGCCAAGGCGATGACTCTGACCTCGCGCAAGTGGGGCAGCTGGGGCCACGGCGGCAAGGTGGAGTTGCTGCGGCTGTCGTTCGGCCGGTTCGGCGACTCCCGCATCCGGGCCTCTGACGGCCAGCTGGTCACCTGGTCGGTGCAGGACATCGAAGCCGTCTTCGGGGTCGTGGTGGATCCGGTCGAGGTGCGGGTGCAGCGCTGGCCTGCGGCGATGCCGCAATACCGCTCCGGGCATGCGGCGCTGGCCACCACGCTGCGGGCCGGACTGCCTCCGACGGTGGCCGTGGCGGGAAACTTCCTGGACGGTATCGGGGTGCCGGCGTGCATCGCGGCGGCCGATCGGGCGGTGGCGGCCGTGATAAGTGCCACCCCGGCGCCCTAGAGCCTTTTACGACGACCCGTGGCAGCATATGGGCCATGGCGCACCTCGATTATGACAAGTTGAATTCCACCATCCGCTACGTGATGTTCTCGGTGTTCTCGGTTCGTCCTGGAGTGCTCGATGACGGCACGATCAGCCGTTCCGAGGTGGCCGACCAGGCCGCTACCTTCCTCAAGCAGCAGGAGGAGCGCGGCGTGGTGGTCCGCGGTGTCTATGATATCGCGGGCATGCGTGCCGACGCGGATTTCCTGATCTGGACCCATGCCGAGCGGGTCGAGGACCTGCAGGCGGCCTACTCCGAATTCCGGCGCACCGCGCTGGGCCGGGCCAGCAGCCCGGTCTGGAGCAACGTCGGGCTGCACCGGCCTGCGGAGTTCAACAAGAGTCACGTCCCGGCGTTCATCGCCGGTGAACCGGCGGGTGCCTACCTGTGCCTGTACCCCTTCGTGCGCTCGCACGAGTGGTATGTCCTGCCCGAAGAGGACCGCCGCCGGATGCTGCATGAGCACGGGATGGCCGCCCGGCCGTACAAGGAGGTCCGCGCCAACACCGTGCCGGCGTTCGCACTCGGGGACTACGAGTGGTTGCTCGCCTTCGAGGCGCCCGAACTGCACAGCATCGTCGACCTGATGCGCGACCTGCGCAACACCGAGGCCCGCCTGCACGCCCGCGAGGAGACCCCGTTCTTCACCGGCCCGCGAGTTGAGATCGAGCAGCTGGTCGCCTCCCTGCCATGACGGGAAGCTCGGACGCCGAACGCTTCGAGGAGATCTACCGCACCGATCTGACCACCCAGGGACTGCCCGCGGCGACACCCTGGGACATCGGCGGACCGCAACCGGCGGTGCGCCGGCTGGTCGCCCTGGGCGCGATCCGGGGTGCGGTGCTCGACCCCGGCACCGGCCCGGGACATCACGCGATCCACTTCGCCCAGAACGGTTGCACCGCAACCGGTGTCGACGTGGCGGAGACGGCCATCGACCGTGCCCGCGCCAACGCACGGGCGGCCGGGGTGTCGGTGGACTTCCAGGTCGGGGATGCCAAGACCCTCGACGGCTTCACCGACCGCTTCGACACCGTGGTCGACACCGCGTTCTACAACACCTTCGGCGGCCAGGCTCAGCAGCACTACCTGCGGGCGCTGCATCGGGCCACCAGGCCGGGGGCCCGGCTGTTCATGATCGAGGCCGCCGACTACAACATCAACGGATTCTTCATGCCGCCGGCGATGTCGGCCGAGGAGCTGCGGACCGGGCTACCGGCAGGCGGCTGGCGGATCGACTATCTGGGGCCGACCAGCTACCTGGTCAATGTCAGTGCGGCCCGGTTCGCCGCGCAGGTGCAGGAGAATCCGGCTGCCCCGCCCCGGATCCGGGCGATCGCCGATCGACTGGCGGTCATCGAACCGCTGATGGACGGCCAACTGGCGCACGCCCCGTTCTGGGAGATCCACGCCACCCGAATCGACTGATCTCAGGACTCCGGCACCAGCCGCAGGCAGATGGAATTTATGCAGTACCGCTGGTCGGTCGGGGTGGGGTAGCCCTCGCCTTCGAAGACGTGCCCCAGGTGGCTGTGGCAGGACGCGCACAGCACCTCGGTGCGGCGCATCCCCAGCGAGTCATCGGAGCGCAGGATCACCGCGTCGGAGTCCGCCGGGTCGAAGAACGACGGCCAACCGCAGTGCGAGTGGAATTTCTCGGTGCTGCGGAACAATTCGGCGCCGCAGGCCCGACACTCGTAGGCGCCTTCGGTGGTGGTGTCGGTGTACTCGCCGGTGTTCGGCGGCTCGGTGCCGGCGCGGCGCAGCACCGCGAACTCATCGGGGGTCAGCTTCGCGCGCCACTCGTCGTCGGTGAGCGACACCTTGGGAGAGGTCATGCCTCCACGTTAGCCTTCGCCGGCTCGGCGGCCAGCCACGCGGGATCGATCCCGTCATCCAGGCGACCCTGCTCCTTGGCGTCCAGGTAGCGGTAGCACAGCACGGTGGTGATCACGATCAGCAGCAGCGACCAGCCGTAGGTGATCTTGAGGTAGTCCAACGGCCGGCCGACATTCATCCACCGGAAGATCAACCACTTGTCCAGGGTCATGAAACCGTAGATGCCCAGCCACGCCGGCCAGTTGCGCAGGACCGAATTCGGCAGCACCACCGTCATCAGGAACGGGAACAGCACGATCGAGTAGTAGCCCTGGCCCAACGACAGCACCAGGAACGACGTCGTCAGCAGCACTCCCGAGGAGGTCAGCATCCAGAACCGCGGGTCGCGGGTGCGGTAGTAGCGGTACAGCAGCCACAGGCTCACAGCGGCCAGCAGCGTGAAGCCCACCCGCATGAACAGGATCAGCGCGGGCGGCAGGCCGAAGAACATCCCGTTGCCCAGGATCGAGGAATTGAAGTAGTCGCGGGTGCCCATGATGTAGGGCACCGTCTGGGTGAAGTAGCTGGTCGGGTCGCTGGCCAGCGGGTATGCCACCAGGTTGAACAGCACCGGTACCGCGATCGCTCCGACGAACGGCCGCCACTGCCGGCTCAGCAGCGGCAGCAGCAGCAGCGGTGCCAGCACCGGCTTGACCACCAGGGTCACTCCGATCGCCACCCCGGCCCACCACTGCCGGCTGGTCCGGGCGTCGAGCAGCCAGCACAGATACAGCACCTCGGCCAGCAGGATCACACCGTTGATATTGGTGAACACCAGTGTGCTGCTGACACTTTCGGTGAGGAACATGGTGGCCAGCAGCGCCGGCGCGGCCACCGAGCCCAGTCCGAATCCGAACATCCGCAACAGCAGATAGGCGGCGAGCACGATCGCGACGGTGTTGGCGGCGATGAAGGTGTAGCGCGACAGGGTCTCGGGCAGGAACCCGAACGGCGACATCAGCAGGGTGCCGCCGGGGGAGTACAGGTAGTGCGGGTCGACGTAGTCGAAATGCTCGTTGTAGATGTCCAGGCCGTGGCGGAAGTTCAGCACCGCCCGGTACACCGGCTTGAAGTCGTCGGTGATGTTGCCGTTCAGCGGAAGCACCACCGCGCGGTGGATCAGCGACATGATGGCCACCGGCCACAGCACCGAACGCAGCACGGTCGCGGTGCTCGGTGCGCTGGTGGGCGGCCGGAAGGCGGCCGATAGTGCGGTGCTCACCCGGTTTGCAATGGAGTCGGCTGCGCTCACCTGCGCACCGTACACCGAGGCGATATCAGGCCGGGCAGAAGACGTCGGTGTCGGGAAGTTTCCCGCTGTCGAGATAGCCGATCAACGGTGTCAGGGTGCACGCGGAGTACACCGCCGCGCCGTGCCCGGTGCCCTGCCACATCACCCGCTTGCTGGTGGTCCCGGCGTTGATGACCGCTGCCGCGGTGGCCGCCACGCCCTCCTCGCCGACGATCGGATCGTTCTGCGCCCCGAGCAGCAGCACGTCGATCTTGAGGTCCTTCGGCAGCTCCGGGGCGCTGCTGCTGGGCCAGCTCAGGCACTGCGCCATGTCGAGTGCGCCGACCACGCCGAACTGCGGGTAGAGCTTGCCCCAGGCGACCACCAGTTCGCGGATCCGGTCGGGGGTGGGCCGGTTGAGGGCGTCGGCGCACGCGTTGACGAAGTGGCCGTCGGTGCCGACCGTGCCCTGCGCGCGGTTGATGAGGTTGTTCAGCAGGTTCGCGTCGCCGGAATTCGCCGCCGCCAGGGCTTTGCCCAGTTCATTGGTGTTGCTGACCCGGTCTCCGCTGGGGTAACCCAGCGCGGTGACGATGGCCTGGGTGACCGCGGCCGCCGACGGCCCGCCCGGACTGTGTGCCGACCGCGCGGAGTCCAGGACCGCGTTGATCCCACCCTTCGGGTCGGGCGCCAGCGGGCAGTTGATCGCGATGCACTGGGCGGTGAAGGCCTCGAAGGCCGCCTCCTGGCCCTTGATCCGCTGCTCGGCCGCGGCTTCGGCGGCCACCCCCAGCGCAATCGGTGAATCCAGCGCGAGCCGGGCCACCTTGCCGGGGTGGGAGCCGGCGTAGGCGAGCGCGATCTGGGCGCCGTTGCCGATCCCCATCAGCGCCAGTGCCGGAACGTCGAAGATGCTGCGCAGTCGTTCCAGGTCGGTGGCGGCGTGGATGTTGTCGTAGGACGATTCGCCGGGCGAGATGGCGTCGGTGCAGTCGGTGGTGGCCTCGATCACGACGGTGCCCAGGTTGGCGACCGGGTCGTCGCCGGGAGAGAACTGCGCCTGGTTCCACATCGTGTCGCGCTGTGCGCGGTTGCGGCAGTCGACCGGGCTCGACAGCCCGGTACCGCGCCGGTCCACGGCCAGGATCGGGTGGCTCTTGAGCACGTCCGCGCCGGACCGGGCCAGCCAGACCGGGAGCTGCTGCGACGACGGCATGTCCCAGCCGGTGGTGAACACGATCGGCCCGGCGTCGGGCGGGGTCTGCACCGATCGGGCCCGCACCACGCCGATGCTGATCGCCGAGGAACCCCCGCCGAGTGGGTCGACGTCGGCGTCATAGCTCGAACAGTCCAGCCGAACTCCCGGGGTGGCGGGGACCGCGGCGTCACCGAACAGCCGTGCCGTGCAGTCACGCCAGCCCAGGTCGTTCTTGGGGGCCTCGATCGGCGGCGGCCCGGCCTGGTCCGAGGTGGATTCGGGCTGTCCCTGCGGCCGGGCGTCCGAGTTGGTGGCAAAGCGTGGGTCGGCCGCCAGGCCGGGGGCGCAGCCGGCCAACGTCACCGCCACCGGCAAGAAGGCCGCGAGCGCGATCGTGGCGAATCCGGTGTGCCGACTCATGACAGTCACCTTATAGGCGCGTGCTTTTGACGTAGCGGCTGTAGAGGTAGCCGGCCTCGTCGCTGAGCAGATGTGCGCGGTGCATCGGGGTGCTCTGTTCGCCGGCACCCGTGGCGATACGTCGGGCCAGACCCCCGACCAGGTACGGCGCCACGGTCAGGCACAGCTCGTCGAGCAGATCGGCTTCGATGAACGAATCCAGCAGACTCGGGCCGCCTTCGGTGAGCACCCGATGCTGGCCGCGATGGGCCAGCGCGCTCAATACCTCGGCCACGTCGACCCGCGTGGTGTCGGCGCCCGAGCAGGCCAGCACCTCGGCGCGTCCGGCGAGCCGCCGCGCCGTGTCGTCGGCGGCGGCCGCGCTGGTCAGCATCAGTGGCGGCAGTTCGGTTTCGGTGAACACCCGCAGATCGCGGTCCAGGCGCCCGGAACCGGAGACGATCGCCAGCCGGGGTACCTCGGTCTGGCCGCGGTCCCGGCGACGCTGACGTTCGGTGACGTTGAGGTGGGCGCCGCCGTAGTTCTCGACTCGGATTGTGCCGGCTCCGACCACGATGATGTCGGCCAGCGTCCGCAGCAGGGTGAACACGCTGCGGTCGCCCGGCCCGGCCATGCCGCCGGAGGTGCCCGACATGGTCGCGCCGCCGTCGATGCTGCTGATGAAGTTGGCCCGCACCCAGGGGCGTGACTCTTCGGGGTAGGCGTAGAGCTCGGCGAGCTCGGTGTCGTCGACGGGGGCCGTGGAGCCCAACCGCATGAAACCCAGATCGGCACTCAGGTCGGACATGCCCTCGATTGCACCATGTGGCTACAGTTCCTGCGTGCCCAATCCCGCTGTAGCTTCCGTCGACCACCTGGTGGACCGGCATCCCGCGGTCTCGCCGGAGCTGTTGATCGCCCAGCTCACACCGCCGCCGACGTTTGCCGGCGCCAGCTTCGACAGCTACCGGCCCGACCCGGCGCAGCCCACCCAGGCGGCGGCCGTGGCGTCGTGCACCGCGTTCTGCGGGCAGGCACTGACGCGGCGGGCTGGTCGGCGCAAGCTGCTCGGCAGACGTGAGGTGCTCCCCGGTGTGGGGCTCTACCTCGATGGCGGATTCGGGGTCGGCAAGACCCACCTGCTGGCCTCGATCTATCGGCGGATCACCGAGGGCACCGACGGCGGTGACGCGCACCAGACGGCGTTCGCCACCTTCATGGAGCTGACTCAGCTGGCCGGGGTGTTCGGATTCACCGAGTGCATCGAGCTGCTCGGCGGCTACACCGTGGTGTGCATCGACGAGTTCGAACTCGACGACCCGGGCAACACCACGTTGGTGTCACGGCTGCTGTCGGAGCTGGTGGCGCGTGGGGTGTCGATTGCGGCCACCTCCAACACCCTGCCCGATCAACTGGGCGAGGGGCGGTTCGCGGTCCAGGACTTCCTGCGTGAGATCAGTGCGCTGGCAAGCATTTTCACCTCGGTGCGGGTCGACGGCCCGGACTATCGGCACCGCGACCTGCCGCCGGCGCCCGAACCGCCGTCGGCCCAGCGGGTTGCCCAGCTCGCCGCGGCGCGGCCCGGTGCCACGTTGGACGACTTCGACGCCCTGTGCGCGCACCTGGCGACCATGCATCCCTCGCGGTATCTGACCCTGATCGACGGCGTCACCGGTGTGTTCCTGACCGGGGCGCACCCGATCGATGACCAGAATGTCGCGCTGCGACTGGTGGCGCTGACTGACCGGCTCTACGACGCGGGCACTCCGGTGGTGGCCTCGGGGACCAAACTGGACGCAATCTTCAGCGCGGAGATGCTGGCCGGCGGCTACCGCAAGAAGTACCTGCGGGCCACCTCGCGGCTGCTGGCGTTGAGCAGCCCCGGGGCGGGGCTTCGCTAGGGCAGGTTCCACTGCGCCAGGCGCAGGCCGGTGTTGCGGGACAGCATGGTGACGTGGGTGACCAGGCCGCGGTAGACATCCCAGTAGACCCCGCCGGTGATGGTGGAGCCCGCCGGCGCGTTGGTCAGCAGCGCGTCCAGGGTGGTGGGGTCGTCGGTGTGCTTGGCCACGTAGGCGTCTCCGCCCGGAGTGACGCCGTTGAAGGTGGTCGAGGCCGCCATGATGTAGGGGTTGGGTACCGAGATGGGGTGGACGGTGATGTTGGCCCGCCACGGACCGCCCTGATTGCGCCACCGCGGCGAGCCGTTCTGGCCCCAGCCCGGCGGGATCTCGCTGGGCAGCACGTCGTGCACGGTCACGTCGGCGACGATCGGGCCGAAGGCCTCGTCCTTGTACTGGATGCGCAGCGTGTCGCCGAGGCGCCCGATTGGAGCCTCCGGATTGGTGGTCGGCGTGGCGTATCCGGTGGCCGGCGCGCTCAGGGCGGCCGCCACGGTGATGACGGAAGTGGCCAGGGCCAGAATCCAGCGGTGCATCATGAACTTCTCCGATTTCTTTTGGGGAATGATGGCACATCGGCCGCAGCGGTGCAGCAGCCTCTGCGCAGCCGGTCAGTTCGCGGCGATTGACTTCAGTGCCTGCGCCAGGTCGCTCTCGGCTTGGTCCCGGTCCACGCCGGCGCGGTGCAACGGCCCGGTGTCGTCCTCGCACTCCAACAGTGCGAGCAACAGGTGCTCGGTGCCGATGTAGTTGTGGCCCAGGCGAAGTGCGGTACGGAAGGTCAACTCCAGTGCCTTGCGGGCCGGGCCGCTGAACGGAATCAGTGCGGGGGACTCGGCCCCGGCGGGAGGCAGGGTGACGCCGGCGGCGAGGGCTGCGGGGTCGACGTTCTGGGCGGTGAGCAGTGCGGTGGCCAGGGCGCCGGGATCATCGAGCAGTCCCAACACCAGATGGTCGGGGGTGATCTCGGCGTTGCGGGCCCGGTGGGCGGCATTCTGGGCCGCCACCACCGCACTGCGTGCCCGTGGCGTGAAGCGGGCGAAGCCCTGCTCGTCTGCGCCGGCGGCTTCGGCGCGTGGGACGAATCGCTTCTGGGCGGCCTGTTTGGTGACGCCCATGCACTTGCCGATGTCGGTCCAGGACGCCCCGGATCGGCGAGCCTGGTCGACGAAGTGTCCGATCAGATGATCGGCGACCTCGGCGAGGTGCTCGGCGGCCAGCACCGCGTCGGTCAACTGCTCCAGCGGATCGGCGTGTACGCCGGTGATGGCGTTGATCAGGTCGTCGAGGCGGACGGACGGGATGAGGGGCGTGGGATCGACCATGCCGTCAACCCTAGGTTGACGATAAGGGACCGTCAACCACAAATTGACGCTCTTGTGCTCAGGGCAGGTTCCATTCCCCGAAGTCCTCGGCGAATCCCGATGACGGCAGGTATTTGAGCTTGGCCGGGCTGACGTTGGGCGGCAGCGCGAAGACCACGCATCCGGTTGCCGATTGGCCCGGTTGGAGGTTGAACACCCCGGAGTCGAAGTTCGCGCATTCGCTGACGTTCCGCAGATCCGGTGCGAGGCTCTGGCCGTCCGAGGCCACCATCGAGACGTTGATGTTCACGTTGCCCTCGATCGCCGCTGTTCCCGGCGCCGCGACCATCAGCTTGGTGGCGATGTAGGTGACGCCCGGATCGCCGGGGCTGGGAGTCGGTGTCGCGGGGTTGATGACCTCTTGCAGGGTCACCGCGATGGGGCTGTCGTCGGCGCGGGTCAGAGTCAGGGTGTCGCCGATGTGCCCGGTCGCCGCCGGTGTGCCCGTGCCGGGTCCGGAAACGCGGGGGGTCGCGGCCGGCGCGGTCTCGGCGTGGCTGGAGCATCCCGCTGACACGGCGACACTCAACATGGCAGACACCGCAAGGGTCACGTCCGGTCGATTCATGGAAGGCTCGCCTTTCGTCAGTGTGGAGCTGCGCGTGTGGTTCCCAATTGTGCTGCCTGGCCGCCCGTCGACTCGGCTCGACCCCGTCTCGGCTTGAGCGGGCGCGAATCTTGCGCGTCGACGATTTTCATGTTGCCTATTTTCATGTTGCCTGATGAAGGGCAAGAAGGCCTGAGCCGGCACGGAACGCGAAAAACCCCTGTCGTCACCCGGTGACGGCAGGGGTTTTCAGTATGCGAAACCTGGTGCGCGGTACTGGGATTGAACCAGCGACCTCTTCCGTGTCAGGGAAGCGCTCTCCCGCTGAGCTAACCGCGCTTAGAGCCTTGGGACGGAGGTGGAGACGGGAATCGAACCCGTGTGCACGGCTTTGCAGGCCGTTGCCTCACCACTCGGCCACTCCACCGCAAGGGGGTTGAAACCACTTGACACCCTCGAGCGGATGACGGGATTCGAACCCGCGACCCTCACCTTGGCAAGGTGATGCGCTACCAACTGCGCTACATCCGCGTGCCACGGGCGAGATCGTCGCCCGTCGCGAAGCAGAACATTAGTCCACTGATGTGAGGCAACACAACTTGGCCCGTCAGATCGGCGAGTCGATCGGAATTCGGCCTGCGCGTTGAGGCTCCGGGCTTCGGGCGTGCTAGTCTTCGACCTCGTTCATCCGGTCTCGTAGCTCAGGGGGAGAGCGTCCGCCTCACACGCGGAAGGTCGCTGGTTCGATCCCAGCCGGGACCACAAAAAAGCCACCCAAGGGGTGGCTTTTCTGTTTCAGATCGCATGGCTACGCGATCATCGGGTCGATTGCCGCCCTGGGCACCAGCACGTGCAAACCCCCGGCCGAGGCGGGTAACAACACGCCCTGATCGAAGAAGAAGATCACCCCGTCGTTGACCACTGCGAAATTCTGATAGTTGTTCGGGTCGTACAGCGCGGCCGGGGCGATCGGCAACGGTGCCGGTGCCGGTGCTGTGGCGCTGGCCGTGGTGCCGGATGTGTTCGTAGCCGGCGGCGGCGGCGCCAACTGCTGCTGCAGTTCGGTCTGGACGATCGGCGCGACGGTCTTCAGCGGATCGTCCACCTGCCACAGCGGAGCATGGTCTTTGTCGTCCGCTGCAGCCCCGAACAGGATTGACTTGCGGTAGGTCTGGTCCCAGTTGAACGCCTTGTACGTCGTCTGTGGCTGTGCCCCGCCGATGTTCTGGTTCACCGTGAACACCACCGACTGTGTGCCGCGCGGGGGAATCGCCGAGCTGTATTCCGTTGGCTTGATGCTCAACTTGGACTGCGTGCTGCCGGACGCACCGGCCTTGGCCGAGTTGAGGAACGCGTCGCGGGTCGCGGCGATGTACTCGGCGACCGGCTTCTGGTCGGGGTAGTTCAGCGGCATGCTGATGTCGACGGTGTACCCCGTCTCGGAGAGCTGGATCTCACACGTACGGCCGGCATTGCCACCGTGGAGCTCGGCGCAGTAATCCGTCGGGGCCGCCACGGCAACGGCTTGGCAACCGAACGTGGTGGCGCCGATGGCGACCACGGCCACCGCAAAGGACCGCATGGGGATACCTCCTAGCAAAGGCGGCAAGGCGCCGCGACCAAAGAGTAGCGTGCGGTCACCGATACCGAAGCGCGCCCCAGCGGCAGCTTCGCCCAATACGGCTGACGGCGATCAGGCCATCTCCGGCACGTTCAAATGCGCTATCGCCAAGTCGAATTCGGCGACCTCCACCACTTCGGCGGAGGCGTCGTTGACGGCCCTGGCCCAGATCGCCTGCTCGCCGCCCCGGCTGGCCACCATCGCCGCCCGGTCATCGAAGCTGACCGACGACACCGCCCGGCCGGAGCGCCGGTCCACCATCAGCGTGGCGCTGCAGAACCCGCCGAGATCCTCCACCTCGGGCATCAGCGCCAGGTTGTAGGTGTCGATCAGTCGCTCGCACCGCGCCGGGTCGGTCCGCAGCCAGGTGACCCGAGCGCCGGCGTGACGTCGGGACCGGTGGTCGCGGTGCACCGCGGCGATCTCCCAGCGGCTGATCTCGGCGGTGGCGTGAAAGATCTCGGTGGCCCGGTCGCACAGCTGCTGGGCACTGATCTCGCTGGCACGCAGGGTGTCCTCGTCCAGCCAGGACGAGGTGATGATGCAGCGCCCGGCGTCGCGGTCGACCAGCATGGACATCCCCGCGCAGCCGTCGGTGTCGGCCAGTGTCGGCATCACCACGCCGCGGACGTGGGTGATCCCCTCATCGAGGAATGATGGATGTGCGTGTATCGAGGTAGCGCGCGCGAACATGTCGGCCTCCGGGTGATCGGGGCGACACCCCGGCGGTGCCGCCGGTCTCGGTGTCCACCATGCTCCGTCGGCGCGGCGGCGACAACCCCTATTCGGCTGAATAGTCGCTGACAGGATCCGGTTCGGGGCGGTGCTGAGCCTCCAATTCGGCGATCCGGGCGCCGACGCGCCCGCGCAGCGCCATGGTGCCGATGACACCGGCGAGCACCGCGACCAGCAGCGCAACCCAGGAGAAGCGCGACAGCCAGTGCTCAGCCGCCATCCCGGCGTAGTACACCAGGGCGGTGGTGCCCCCGGCCCAGCAGATCGCACCCGTCACGTTGGCCATCAGGAACCGCGGGTATGCCATCTTCAGTGCCCCGGCCAGCGGTCCGGCCAGGATGCGCAGCAGGGCGACGAACCGTCCGAAGAACACCGCCATGACACCCCAGCGGTCGAACAGGCTTTGAGCAAACGCGATGTGGCCGGGCCCGAAGTGATTCGGATAGCGCGCTCCGACCCGGTCGAACAGCGGCATGCCGAATCGCCGGCCGATGGAGTACCCGATCGAGTCGCCCACCACCGCGCCGATGATCGCCGCCGCCGCGACCCCGGCGGGGTGTACCGGCAGATCGTGCCGCGACGACATCAGTGCGGCTCCGACCAGGACCACCTCGCCGGGCAACGGGATTCCGAGGCTTTCGATGCCGATCACCCCGCCGACGAGCAGATAGACCAGCAGGGGCGGTATCGACAACAGCAGGGCATCCACCGACATGCGGCCAAGCATGCACGACGCCCGCCGAATCCGCCCGCAGACCTGCACGCCGCGACCTTGTACGGTAGCGCGGGCAGATGCCCAACCTGCTGGTGCGCGAATCGGAGGAGCGGCAGTGGAGTTCAACCTGGCCCAGGTGTTCACGGCGGTGGCACAGGCCGTCCCCGATCGCGTCTGCATCGTCTTCGGCGACCGGCGATTCAGCTACCGGCAGGTCGAGGATCGGTCGCGCCGGCTGGCGCGGGCGCTGCACGAGCGCGGCCTCGGCCTGCGCCGCGAGCGCTCGGAGCTCGCCGGGCATGAATCCGGTCAGAGCCACTTGGCGTTGTACCTGGCCAACGGCAACGAATACCTCGAGGGCATGCTGGGCGCCTTTTACGCCCGCGTCGCCCCGTTCAACGTCAACTACCGCTACGTCGCCGACGAGCTGGTCTATCTGCTGACCAACGCCGAGGCCGAGGCGATCATGTACCACGCCCGCTACGCGCCGGTGCTGGCCGACGCACTGGCCCACAGCGGCGACCGGTTGCCCACCCCGGTGCTGATCCACGTCGACGACGAGTCGGGCAACGAGCCGCTGCCCGGTGCGGTGCGCTACGAGGAGCTGCTGGCGGCCACCTCGCCGGAGCCGCTGGAGCTGGAGCTGTCCCCGGACGACCTCTATGTGCTCTATACCGGCGGCACCACCGGCATGCCCAAGGGGGTCCTGTGGCGTCAGAACGACATCTTCATCAACGCGATGGGCGGTCGGCCGTTCGGTTCCACCGAGGCAGTCACCAGCATCGCCGAGATCGTGGAACGTGCCTCGGCCGGCGGGCCGGGTTCGATGACGGTGGCGCCGCTGATGCACGGCGCCGCCCAGTGGGCCGCGTTCACCAGCCTGACAGGTGGCCGGCCGTTCGTGATGGGTGCCAACACCGACCGGTTCGATGCCGCCGAGACCTGGGAGATGGTCGCCCGGGAGAAGGTCATCTCACTGTCGGTCGTCGGTGACGCCTTCGGCCGTCCGCTGGCCGACGCGCTGCAGGCCGGGGGCCCGAAGCTAGTTGAAGACCTGTCCTCGTTCTTCGTGGTGGCCAACGGTGGTGCCGCGCTGACGCCGGGCATCAAGGCGCGCCTGCAAGACCTGCTGCCGCATCTGACGATCATCGACGGCGTGGGGTCCTCGGAGTCCGGTGCCCAGATGGGCCAGGTGTCCAGCAAGAGCCAGGCCGCCAGTGGCCGATTCGCCCCGAACCCCGGTGCGGTGGTGGTCAGCGCGGACATGGCCAGGGTGCTCAGCCCCGGCGACGACGAAATCGGCTGGCTGGCCCAGCAGGGCATAGTGCCGCTGGGCTATCTCGGTGACGCGGAGAAGACCGCGCGCACCTTCCCGGTGATCGACGGCATCCGACATTCGGTCCCCGGCGACCGGGCCCGATGGGACGCCGACGGCGGTATCGAGCTGCTCGGCCGCGACTCGGTGACGATCAACTCCGGAGGAGAGAAGATCTTCGCCGAGGAGGTCGAAGCCGCGATCGCCCAGCATCCCGCCGTCTACGACGTGGTGGTGGTCGGCCGGCCCAGCGAACGCTGGGGCAACGAGGTCGTCGCCGTGGTGCAACTGGCCGAGGATGCACAAGCCGCCACGGAGGACATCGTCGCCGAGGCGGCCCGCCACATCGCGCGCTACAAGCTGCCCAAGGACGTGGTGTTCTGTGCGAAGGTGCAGCGTTCGCCGTCCGGCAAGGCCGACTACCGCTGGGCCAAGGAGCAGGCCACCGGCTAGGTGAACCGCGGCTTGCGCTTCTCGCGCACCGCGGCCAGCCCTTCGTGTCGTCGCGGCCGGAGATCGTCTCGCGCCGTGCAGATTTGCCGATTCGGCGGCCTGGAGGGGGCATCGCGACGAGCGCCCGAAATTTAGGCCTACCTATGTCGTTTCTCCAAAAATTCTTGTGTAAACTCTGCTCCCATGGCATATGTGATCGGGAAGCCGTGCGTTGACGTGATGGACCGGGCCTGCGTGGAGGAGTGCCCGGTCGATTGCATCTATGAAGGCGGTCGAGCCCTCTACATCCACCCGGACGAGTGTGTGGACTGCGGCGCCTGCGAGCCGGTCTGTCCGGTCGAGGCCATCTACTACGAAGATGACCTGCCGGACGAGTTGCAGCCCCACCAGGCCGACAACGCGGCGTTCTTCAACGACCCGCTGCCGGGGCGCGACGAGGCGCTCGGCTCACCCGGTGGCGCCGCCAAGATCGGCCCGCTCGGTATCGACACCCCGCTGGTCGCCAGCTTCCCTCCCCAGGGGGAGTGAGCAACATCGCGAAGCTGCCTGGGCCGCCCGGAGGACGTCGCCTCGACGTGCTTCGGCTGCTACAGGCCGCCGAGGCTCCGCTGAGCATCGCGCAGATCGCCGATGAGTTGGGGGTGCACCCCAACACCGTGCGTTTCCACCTCGACACCCTGGTGGAAGAAGGCCGGGTCGAACACACCGAACCCGACCACAAGGGACGTGGTCGCCCCGCGCTGATGTTCCAGGCGATCCGGCAGATGGACCGCGGCGGTACCCGCCATTTCCGGTTGCTGGCCGAGATCCTCACCATCGGGCTGGCAGCCGATCAGGACCCCAGCGGCAAGGCGCTCGCGGCCGGCCGGGAGTGGGGGCGGCGCCTGCGGCCGGCGGACCACAACGGCGATGCACCCGAGGACGCCGACACCACCGATCAGCTGGTGGACATGCTCGACGAGTTGGGATTCGCACCCGAGCGCCTCGAACCCGACACCGCCGGGCAGGAGAGGCTCGGGTTGCGGCACTGCCCGTTCCTCGAACTCGCCGAGGAAGCCACCAACGTGGTGTGTCCGATCCACCTCGGTCTGATGCAGGGTGCCCTTGAATCGATTGACGCATCGATGACGGTGGATCGCCTCGACCCGTTCGCCCAACCCGATCTCTGTGTGGCACACCTGAAGTCGTCGTCGCTGTCGCAGGCCGATCCGGCAGACGGTGCCGTCGGATGAGCCTCGGGTCTGCCGTTGCCACCGCGGCGACATTCCTGTGGCTGGGGATGGTCACCGCGATCTCGTTCATGGAAGCGCCGCTGAAGTTCCGTGCGCCCAACGCGACCATCCCGATCTGCCTGGGTATCGGCCGGCTGGTGTTTCGGGCCCTGAACACCGCCGAATTCACCCTGGCGGCCGCCATCGCCGCGTCGTTCGTCTCCACCCGGCCGACCACGCCCATCGCGGTGACGTTCGCGATCGCGGTGATCATGCTGTTGGCCCAGGTGGTGGCGGTCCGGCCGCGGTTGGGGCGCCGCGCCGATCAGGTGCTGTCCGGGCTGGAGGCGCCGCGCTCCCGCGCCCACTACGCCTATGTCGTCCTGGAAGTGATCAAGGTCGCCGCTCTGGTGCCATTGGGCATTCTGTTGTTGTCCCGCTGAGGTATCCACCGAAAGGAATCCCGATGGAATCGACTTCTCTGAACGCGTTGGCTGACGAGAAGCTGGCCGAGGCGGCCGCTCACCACAGCGGGCGTGCGGCACACACCGTCTACGGCGGCTCCGTGCATCACCTGCGCCAGACGCTCGTCGCGCTGAAATCCGGTCAGGCGCTGGCCGAGCACGACAGCCCGGGGGAGTCCACCTTGCAGGTGCTGCGTGGCCGGGTCCGCCTGACCGCCGGCGACGACGCCTGGGAGGGCTCCGTCGGTGAGATCGTCACGCTGCCGCGCACCCGGCACGCGCTGGAGTCGCTGGAGGACTCGGTGATCCTGCTGACCGTGGCCAAGAGCGCCTCACACTGACCGTGCCGCTGGCCACACCCTGGTCGTCGCGCGCCGGGCTGCGATTGCCGGTGCTCAACGCCCCGATGGGTGGCGTCGCCGGGGGACGGTTGGCCGCCGCGGTCACCGCTGCCGGTGGGCTGGGCATGATCGGCATGGGCAGCACCGCCACCGCAGCCACCCTGGCAGGCGAACTGGCGCACCTGGGAACCTCGTCTCGGTTCGGAATCGGTCTGGTGGACTGGGTGATTCGTAACCAGCCCGATCTGCTCGACGCCGCACTGGCCGCCCGGCCGACCCTGCTGTCGGTGAGTTTCGGCACCGACCTGTCCTGGGTGGACCGCGCACACGGTGCCGGAATCCTGGCCGTCACCCAGGTCTATGACGCCCAGACCGCGCTGCGCGCCCAGGATGCCGGGGTGGACGTGTTGGTGGCCCGCGGCGCCGAGGGCGGCGGACATGGGGAGATGCGGCTGGCCACCCTGCCACTGCTCGACGCCGTGCTCGACATCGCGACCGTGCCGGTGCTGGCAGCCGGTGGGATCGCCTCGCCGCGCAGCCTGGCCGCCGTATTGGCGGCCGGCGCCGCCGGTGCCTGGCTGGGCACCTGCCTGTCGGCCTGCCCCGAGGCGCTGACCGGCGACGGCGCCCGGCGTGCGCTGATCTCCGCGGCCGGCACCGACACCGTCGCCACCCGGGTGTTCGACGTCGGTCAGCGGCTCGACTGGCCGGCGCGGTTCCCGTCGCGGGTGTTGGACAACGACTTCGTGACGCGCTGGGCGGGCCGGGAAGACACCCTGGCCGATGATCCGGATGCCGCCTCGCAACTGGCCGCCGGGATCGCCGCCGAGGATCAGCGGGTGGCTCCGGTCGACGCCGGCCAAGGCGTGGGCATGGTCGTCGACAGCCGTCCGGTGGGGATTTTGCTTGAGGAGCTGTGCGCCGGGGCGGCGGAGTTACTGGCGCGCTGGGGGTAGCCAAGGGCCTGGCAAAATTTCTATAAAACAAAACTCTTGACGGTAGAGCCGGTTCGTTCTAACGTACAAAATATTAGCCGTTAGAACGAGGAGGACGTCATGAGCACCACCAATCGGGCGGGTTCACCCGCTGTCTCGGAGCGCTTGAAGGATCCGCTGTTCGAGGCGTTCTTCCTACTACGCACCCTGTTCACGGTCGCTCCGATCCTGTTCGGCGTGGACAAATTCTTCAATCTGCTGCCGCACGTGCCCGGCGCAACGGGATCGAGTCACTGGGACAAGTACCTCGCCGGGTGGATCAACGACATTCTGCCGGGCAACGGCGACCAGGCCATGTACCTGATCGGCGTCATCGAGATCGTCGCCGGTGTGCTGGTTGCGGTCGCGCCGCGCATCGGGGCCTGGGTGGTGGCGGCGTGGCTCGCCGGCATCATCTTCGACCTGCTCACGCTGTCCGGCTACTACGACGTCGCCCTGCGTGACTTCGGTCTGCTGGTCTCCGCGGTCGTGCTGGCACGGCTGGCACAGGCTGTGCACGTCCGTCAGCTGACCTGACACCGCCACGACCCCCCACCGGCTTGCGGCCGCGCCACGGCTGACCCCGACCTGTCCGTGGCGTGGCCGCATCTTGTCGGTCATGTCAACTCATGTCAGTGAGGCCACCACCCTGCGCGGCGGTCGTAGCGGCAACGCTTAAATAGGGGGGGTGCCACACGCCGGCGGCGGTTTCAATCCGCCCGAACCGACCGATAAGGGCGGGCCGGACTACGGCCGGTTCCTGGAGGCCATGCGCGCTCTGCAGGACCACGCCCGGGCCGCCAACGCCCCCGACGAGGTGTTCAGCCGGGCTGCCGACGCAGTGCAGCAGGTCTGCGACCTGCTGGCGCCGTTCGACGCCGACGAATGGTCGTCGCCGTCGGGGCGCCGGCTGGACCTGCCGATGCGCGGCAACCTGCTGCCGGTGCCGATGAAGGTGGAGCGGGAACGCTCGCAGGACGGGTCCGCCGACCGGCTGCGTGGCTGGGCCCGATTCCGGCGCTTCCACCTAGGGCGCAACGGGGCAGCGCACGGTGGGGCCATCGCGTTGCTGTTCGACTCGGTGCTGGGAACCGCGTCGTGGCTGCTCACCGGCGGGCCCTATCAGCGCACCGCCTACCTGCACATCAACTACCGCAACATCGTCCCGATCGACAAGGAGCTGCAGATCGAGGCATGGGTCAGCCGCACCGAGGGCCGCAAGATCTTCGTCGAGACCCGGCTGTGCGACGGCGACACGCTGCTCACCGACGCCGAGGCCTTGTTCGTGGTGCTCAAACCCGGCCAGCCGTGAGGTCGGCGTACTCCCGAGCGGCCGGCCGGATCAGCCCCGATAGCATGGCCGCAGACGTTTCGACACTTCACATCCCCTTGGAGACCACACCATGAGTGCGCCCGCACAGCCCGCCCCGATCCGGGTTCCTGCCGGCACCACTGCCGCCGACGCGGTGCGCACAGCGGGTCTGCCCAGCCGGGGGGCGCCGGACGCGATCGTGGTGGTGCGTGACGGGTCCGGCAAACTGCGCGACCTGAGCTGGATTCCCGACACCGACGCCGAGGCGGTCCCGGTGCCGGCCGACACCGACGACGGCCGCAGCGTCATCCGGCACTCGTGTGCCCACGTGCTCGCCCAGGCGGTCCAGGACCTGTTCCCGGCCGCCAAGCTCGGCATCGGCCCGCCGATCACCGACGGCTTCTACTACGACTTCTACGTGCCGGAGGCCTTCACCCCGGAGGATCTGGAAAAACTCGAGAAGCGCATGCGCGCGATCATCAAGGACGGCCAGCTGTTCGCCCGCCGCGTCTATGAGTCCAAGGACGCCGCCCGCGCTGAGCTGGCCGGTGAGCCGTTCAAGCTGGAGCTCGTGGACGACAAGTCCGGTGACAGCGACATCATGGAAGTCGGTGGAGATGAGCTCACCGCCTACGACAACCTGAATCCCCGTACCCGGGAACGGATCTGGGGCGACCTGTGCCGTGGCCCGCATATCCCGACCACCCGGTTCATCCCGGCGTTCAAGCTCACCCGCTCCTCGGCTGCCTACTGGCGCGGTGATCAGAACAACGCAAGCCTGCAGCGCGTCTACGGCACCGCATGGGAATCGCAGGAGGCCTTGGACAGCCACCTCGAGCTGATCGAGGAGGCGCTGCGCCGCGACCACCGCAAACTCGGCGTCGAGCTGGACCTGTTCAGCTTCCCCGACGAGATCGGTTCGGGCCTACCGGTTTTCCACCCCAAGGGCGGCATCATCCGCCGGGAGCTGGAGGAGTACTCGCGACGCAAGCACATCGAGGCCGGCTACCAGTTCGTCAACACCCCGCACATCACCAAGTCCGAGCTCTACGAGACGTCCGGCCACCTGGAGTGGTACCGCGAGGGCATGTACCCGGCGATGCACATCGACGCGGAGCTCGCCGAAGACGGCACCCTGCGCAAGCCCGGCCAGGACTACTACCTCAAGCCGATGAACTGCCCCATGCACCACCTGATCTTCCGGTCGCGGGGGCGCTCCTACCGAGAACTTCCATTGCGGCTCTTCGAGTTCGGCAGCGTCTACCGCTACGAGCGTTCCGGTGTGATCCACGGGCTGACCCGGGTCCGCGGCATGACCCAGGACGACGCGCACATCTACTGCACGCGCGAGAACATGCGCGAGGAATTGACGTCGCTGCTGCGGTTCGTGCTCGACTTGCTCGCCGACTACGGCCTGGACGACTACTTCCTGGAGTTGTCCACCAAGGACCCGGAGAAGTACGTCGGCTCCGACGAGGTGTGGGAGGAGGCGACCGAGACGCTGCGCGAGGTCGCCGAAGCCTCCGGGCTGACCCTGGTTCCCGACCCCGGTGGCGCGGCGTTCTACGGGCCGAAGATCTCGGTGCAGGTCAAGGACGCCCTCGGGCGCAGCTGGCAGATGTCGACCATCCAGCTCGACTTCAACATGCCCGACCGTTTCGAGCTGGAGTACACCGCCAGTGATGGAACCCGGCAGCGGCCGGTGCTCATCCACCGGGCACTGTTCGGTTCGATCGAGCGGTTCTTCGGGGTGCTCACCGAGCATTACGCCGGCGCCTTCCCGGCCTGGCTGGCGCCGGTGCAGGTGGTCGGCATCCCGGTCGCCGGCCAGCACGTGGGCTACCTGGAAGACGTTGCCGCGCAACTGCGCAGCCAGGGCGTGCGCGTCGAGGTGGACGCCAGCGACGACCGGATGCCCAAGAAGATCGTCAACCACACCAACCAGCGGGTGCCGTTCATGCTGCTCGCCGGCGACCGGGACGTCGAGGCGGGCGCGGTGAGCTTCCGGTTCGGCGACCGCACCCAGATCAACGGGGTGCCCCGAGATGAGGCGGTGGCGGCGATCACCGGCTGGATCGCGGCGCGGGACAACACCGCACCGAACGCCGACACGGTGAAGGTGGGCGGCAGCGCGTGACCGCCGGCGAGGAGCAGTCGATCGTGGACACCGGCGCCGGTGAGCCCGATCGCCTCGAGCGGCTCTGGACCCCCTACCGGATGACCTACCTGGCCGAGGGACCGCTGCAGCGCACCGGGTCCGCACGCTCCAGCCGGCCCTTCACCGACATCCCCACCATGTCCGACGAGGACGGGCTGGTGGTGGCCCGCGGCGAACACGTCTACGCGGTACTGAACCTCTACCCGTACAACCCCGGCCATCTGATGGTGGTGCCCTACCGGCGATTCTCGGAGTTCGAAGACCTCACCGAGGCCGAGGGCACGGAGTTGATGAAGTTCATCCAGAAGTCGATTCGCGTCATCAAGGCGGTCTCCCACCCGCACGGGTTCAACGTCGGGCTGAACCTGGGCGAGTCGGCCGGCGGGTCGCTCGCCGAGCACCTGCATGTACACGTGGTGCCGCGCTGGGGCGGCGACGCGAACTTCATCACGGTCGTCGGCGGGTCCAAGGTGATTCCACAGCTGCTGCGCGACACCCGGCGGCTGCTCGCCGAGGAGTGGGCGAAACAGCAATGAGCCGGCTGCCTTTCCTGTCCCGGGCGACCTTCGCCGGTCTCACCACTCCGGTGGCGCGGGCGTTTCTGCGCGCCGGGCTCACCGCCGACATGGTCACGATCATCGGAACCGCCGGTGCGGTGCTCGCGGCGCTGACCCTGTTTCCCGCCGGGCATCTGTTCGCCGGCACCCTGATCGCCTGGTTCTTCGTGCACTTCGACATGGTCGACGGCGCGATGGCCCGCCAGACCGGCGGCGGCAGCGCTTTCGGCGCGGTGCTGGACGCCACCTGCGATCGGATCAGCGACGGTGCGGTGTTCTGCGGGCTGGCCTGGTGGGCGGCCTTCGGTCTGCACTGCCCGCCGCTGGTGGTTGCGACGTTGATCTGCCTGGTCACCTCGCAGGTGATCTCCTACATCAAGGCGCGCGCCGAGGCCAGCGGCCTGCGCGGCGACGGCGGCTACATCGAGCGCCCCGAGCGGCTGATCATCGTGCTGGTGGGCGCCGGGCTGTCTGATCTGCCGGGCTTCCCGCTGCCGTGGGCGCTGCACGTGGCGATGTGGCTGCTGGCGGTGGCAAGCCTGATCACCTGCGCCCAGCGCCTACACACCGTGCGGACCTCGCCGGGCGCGATGGAGCCGCTGCCTTCTGCCGACGCGCAGGGGAACACGGGATCGTGACCTTCATCCCGAGCGGTCTGCGCGTTCCCGGCCTGAGCCAGCTCGACGCCTGGGCCACCGACGCCGGTTTCGCCGCCGGCTGGATGATGGTCCGTGCGATGCCGGAGTTCTTCGCCCGCAACGCGTTCGATGCCGGTGCGTTGTATGCGGCGCGTGGTGGGGGACCGGAGCAGCTGCGCAAGAACCTGGCGCGGGTGCTGGGAGTGACACCGGCACAGGTGCCCTCGAAGCTGATGCGCGAGTCGCTGGCCTCCTACGGGCGGTACTGGCGTGAGGCGTTCCGGCTGCCCGCCATGGACCACGCGGCGGTGGCCGCCCGGGTCGACGAAACCGTCGTCGGTGCCGACAACGTCGACGCCGCGTTGGAGGCCGGTCGCGGGGCGGTGCTGGCGTTGCCGCACAGCGGCAACTGGGACATGGCTGGGGTATGGCTGGCCCAGACCCACGGCGGGTTCACCACGGTGGCCGAACGCCTCAAACCGGAGTCGCTCTACCGGCGTTTCCTGGCCTTCCGGGAAGGCCTCGGATTCGAGGTGCTGCCGCTCTCGGGTGGGCCCCGCCCGCCGTTCGAGGTGCTGGCCGAGCGACTCACCGCGAACCGGCTGGTGTGCCTGATGGCCGACCGGGACCTGACCCGCAACGGTGTGCCGGTCGACTTCTTCGGCGAACAGACCCGGCTGCCCGCCGGCCCCGCCAAACTCGCGATCCAGACCGGGGCGGCGCTGCTGCCCACGCACACCTGGTTCGACGGCGACGGCTGGGGGCTGCGCATCGGCCCGCCGCTGGACTGCCGTGGTCGCGGCGACGTCGCTGAACGAGTTGAAGCGATCACCCAGGCGCTGGCCGACACGTTCGCAGCCGGGATCGCGGCTCATCCGGCCGACTGGCACATGCTGCAGCCGCAGTGGGTCGCTGATCTCCCCGAGTCCCGACGGGCACGGTTGGAGGAGAGCTGATGCGGATCGGCATGGTCTGCCCCTACTCGTTCGACGTGCCCGGCGGCGTGCAGGCGCACGTGCTGCAGCTCGCCGAGGTGCTGCGCAACCGCGGTCACGACATCAGCGTGCTGGCACCGGCATCGCCACACGTCGAGCTGCCCGAGTACGTGGTGTCGGCGGGCAAGGCCGTGGCCATTCCCTACAACGGGTCGGTGGCCCGGCTGCAGTTCAGCCCGGCCGCGCACCGCAAGGTCAAAAAGTGGCTCAAGCGGGGCGATTTCGATGTGTTGCACCTGCACGAACCCAACGCACCCAGCCTGTCGATGCTGGCGCTCAACACGGCCGAGGGCCCGATCGTGGCGACTTTTCACACCTCGACGACCAAATCGTTGACCCTGAGCATGGTGCAGGCGCTGCTGCGACCGATGCACGAGAAGATCATCGGCCGGATCGCGGTGTCGGATCTGGCCCGGCGCTGGCAGATGGAGGCGCTCGGGTCCGACGCGGTGGAGATCCCCAACGGGGTCGACGTCGCCTCTTTCGCGTCCGCCCGGCCGTTGCCCGGGTATCCGCGGCCCGGCCGAACCGTGCTGTTTCTGGGCCGCTACGACGAACCGCGCAAGGGCATGGCGGTGCTGGTGGCCGCACTGCCGACTCTGGTCGCGAAGTTCCCCGACGTGCAGGTGTTGATCGTCGGTCGCGGCGACGAAGACGAATTGCGCAGCAATGCGGGGAAGTTAGCTTCGTGCCTTCGTTTTCTCGGGCAGGTCAACGACGCTGAGAAGGCATCCGCGTTGCGCAGCGCCGACGTCTACTGCGCACCCAACACCGGTGGCGAGAGCTTTGGGATCGTGCTGGCCGAGGCGATGGCCGCGCGCACCGCGGTGGTCGCCAGCGACCTCGACGCGTTCCGCCGGGTGCTGCGCGACGGACAGGCGGGCCGGCTGGTGCCCGTCGACGACTCCGCGGCGCTGGCGGCCGCACTGATCGAGGTGCTCGACGACGACACTTTGCGGGCGTCGTATGTTGCGGCCGGCTCCGAGGCGGTGCGGCGCTACGACTGGTCGGTGGTGGCCGACCAGATCATGCGGGTCTACGAGACGGTCGCCGGCGTCGGCGGCAAGGTCACGGTGGGTGACTGATGGGGTGGCCGACGGTGGTGACCCTGCTGGTGCTCACAGGCGTGGCGGTGCTGGCCGCCTGGTTGGCCTGGGCGTATCAGACCGCCAGCCGGCTCAACCGGCTGCACGTGCGCTGCGATCTGTCCTGGCATGCACTGGATGCGGCGCTGGCGCGCCGCGCGGTGGTGGCGCGGGCCGTCTCGATCGAGGCCCATGGCGACGCGGCGGCCGGCCGGCGTCTGGCGGGCCTGGCCGACGCCGCCGAGCGGGCGAAACGCGAGGATCGTGAGGTCGCCGAGAACGCGTTGTCAGCCCAGCTGGCGATGATCGGCCCTGATTCCCTGCCGGTGGCGCTGGTCGCCGAGATGGCCGACGCCGAAGCCCGGGTGCTGCTGGCCCGCCGGTTCCACAACGATGCGGTCCGCGACACCGTGGCGCTGCGGGAGCGCCCGCTGGTGCGGGCATTGCACCTGGGCGGGACCGCGCCGATGCCACGGTATTTCGAGATCGTCGAGCGGGCCGTCATGCACGGGGGCGCCCCGCCTGCGGAGAGCGGGTAGATGCCGCGCGTCTCGGCGCGGGTGGTGCTGCTCGACGAGGGCGGGGCGGTGCTGCTGCTGCGGGGTCGCGATCCGGCGCTGCCCGACGACGGCCCGGCCGGCCCGGCGCCGCGCTGGTGGTTCACCGTCGGCGGGCAGGTCGGGCCGGACGAGCCGCTGGCCGACGCCGCGGCCCGCGAAGTGGCCGAGGAGACCGGCCTGCGCGTCGAGCCGGGGGAGCTGATCGGACCGATCTGGCGCCGCGAGGCGGTCTTCGAGTTCAACGGCGAGCGGATCGACAGCCAGGAGTTCTTCTTCGTCCACCGCACCGGCCGGTTCGAGCCGTCCGGCGCGAACCGGACCGGGTTGGAGCAGCGCTACCTGAATGGTCATCGCTGGTGTGATGCGCAGGAGATCGCCGAACTGGCCGGCGCGGGGGAGACGGTGTACCCGTTGCAGCTGGGTGAGCGGCTGACCGAGGCCGCGGCGCTAGCCGACACGACCGGCGTGACCCCGGGCATTCGCCGGATCGCCTGACCGAAGGCAGGTGCTGCTCGCACGCTGGGTTGCCGCTCGGGGGCGGCATAGGATCCACCCATGTCATCCCACCGCGCCGTGCACGTCCAATCCGCCGGGGCCGCGCTGGCCCTCGTCGACGTCGACACCTCGGGCCCCGGGGCCGATCAGGTCCGCATCGCCGTTGCCGCCTGCGGTGTGTGCGGCACCGATCACGGCATCGTCAACGGCGGATTCCCCGGCCTGCGCTGGCCGTTGACTCCGGGACACGAGATCGCCGGGACCATCGCCGAACTCGGGACCGGTGTGACGGGGTGGGCGGTCGGCGACCGGGTCGCGGTGGGCTGGTTCGGCGGGCACTGCAACCATTGCATCCCCTGCCGCAAAGGCGATTTCATCCACTGCGCCAACGGGCAGGTGCCCAGCTTGGCTTACCCGGGCGGCTACGCCGAGTCGGTCACCGTGCCGGCCAACGCGCTGGCGCGCATCCCCGATCAGCTGTCCTTCGCCGAAGCGGCACCGATGGGCTGCGCCGGGGTGACCACTTTTCATGCGCTGCGCTCCACCCGGGCACTGCCCGGTGACCGGGTCGCGGTGCTGGGCCTCGGCGGACTGGGGCATCTGGGTGTGCAGTTCGCCGCCGCCATGGGTTTCGAGACTATTGCCATCGCCCGCGGCGCCGGCAAGGCCGAGGACGCCCGCGCGCTGGGAGCCCACCACTACGTCGACTCGACCGCCGGTGACGTCGCGGCCGCGTTGCGCGACCTCGGCGGCGCATCGGTGGTGCTGGCCACGGCCGCCAATTCGCAGGCCATGGCCGACACGCTCGGCGGGCTGGCGCCGCGCGGCGAGCTGGTGATCATCGGGGTGAGCGCAGAGCCGTTGCCGATCTCCCCGGTGCAGTTGATCGGGCCGGGACTCAGCGTGACCGGCCACCCCTCGGGCACCGCCCGCGACGTCGAGGAGACCATGGCCTTCGCAGTGCAGTCGGGGGTGCGGGCCCGCATCGAAGAGATGCCGCTGGCGCGGGCCGCCGAGGCCTACGCCGCCATGGCGGAGGGCCGGGCGCGCTACCGCATGGTCTTGACCATGTGAGCGGTGTATCCCTCAGGCGGCGTCGTAGTCCCAGCGGGTCGGCGGCTTCATGGATCACCGTGGACTGACGAGGGGAAAATCGGCTGGCGACCGCCCACTACACTGGATCGGTATCCCGGTCAGCAAGGAGAAGCATTCAGTGGACAGCGCGGCGCAGAACGGCTCGGCAGCCGGCGGACAGACCGGCACGGCACGGGTCAAGCGCGGCATGGCCGAGATGCTCAAGGGCGGCGTCATCATGGACGTCGTCACCCCCGAGCAGGCCCGCATCGCCGAAGCCGCCGGCGCCGTCGCGGTGATGGCACTCGAGCGGGTGCCCGCCGACATTCGCGCCCAGGGCGGGGTGTCGCGGATGAGCGATCCGGACATGATCGAAGGCATCATCGCGGCGGTCACCATCCCGGTGATGGCCAAGGTCCGCATCGGCCACTTCGTCGAAGCGCAGATCCTCCAAAGCCTCGGGGTGGACTACATCGACGAGTCCGAGGTGCTCACCCCCGCGGACTACACCCACCACATCGACAAGTGGCGCTTCACCGTGCCGTTCGTGTGCGGGGCCACCAATCTCGGTGAGGCGCTGCGCCGTATCACCGAGGGTGCGGCCATGATCCGCTCCAAGGGCGAGGCCGGCACCGGCGACGTCTCCAACGCCACTACCCACATGCGTTCCATCGGCGGGGAGATCCGCCGGCTCACCTCGCTGTCGGAAGATGAATTGTTCGTTGCGGCAAAGGAATTGCAGGCGCCCTACGAGCTGGTCGCCGAGGTGGCACGGGCCGGCAAGCTGCCGGTGACGTTGTTCACCGCCGGCGGCATCGCCACCCCGGCCGACGCGGCGATGATGATGCAGCTCGGCGCCGAAGGCGTGTTCGTCGGCTCCGGGATCTTCAAGTCCGGCGACCCGGCGGCCCGTGCGGCGGCCATCGTCAAGGCCACCACCTTCTACGACGACCCCGATGTACTGGCGAAGGTGTCCCGCGGCCTGGGCGAGGCCATGGTCGGCATCAACGTCGAGGACATCGCGCAGCCGCACCGGCTGGCCGAACGCGGCTGGTAGCGGTACACGGTGGCGATCCAAGAGATCCTCGATCTCGAGCAACTCGAGAACGACATCTTCCGCAGTACCGTCGTCAACGATTCCCCCGGAATCCGCAACCGCGCATTCGGTGGCCGGGTGGCCGGCCAATCGCTGGTGTCGGCGGTGCGCACCGTGGACCCCCGCTACCAGGTGCACTCACTGCACGGGTACTTCCTGCGGCCCGGAGATCCGGTGGCTCCCACAGTGTTTCTGGTTGAGCGGGTTCGCGATGGCAGCTCGTTCTGCACCCGCCGGGTCAGCGCGGTACAGCACGGCAAGTCGATCTTCCATATGCAGGCGTCCTTTCAGGTGCCCCAACTCGGTATCGAGCACCAGAACACGATGCCGAGTGCACCCGAACCGGACAGCATCCCCGAGATCAGCAGCATGATCGCCTTTGACGACGAAGGCTTCAAACAGTTCGAGGAATGGGACCTGCGCCGGGTGCCGCGTACGCAACTGCCGCACCTGCCGGGCAAGGTCGCCGAGCAGCAGGTGTGGTTCCGGCACCGCGATCCGCTGCCCGATGACCCGGTGCTGCACATCTGCGCGCTGGCTTACATGAGCGACCTCACCCTGCTGGGCACCTCGTGGGCGATTCACCCGAAAGAAGAGCGCGACCGCCTGGAGGTGTCGTCGCTGGACCACGCGATGTGGTTCCTGCGGCCGTTCCGCGCCGACGAATGGCTGCTCTACGACGAGTCGTCGCCATCGGCGGTCGCCGGGCGAGCGCTGTGTCAGGGCAAGATCTACAACCGCTCCGGAGACATGGTGGCCGCGGTGATGCAGGAGGGCCTGACCCGGTTCCCGCACACTGGCGCTTCGTGACGCCCCGCATCGGGGTGCTCGCACTGCAGGGCGACGTCCGCGAACATCTGACCGCCCTGACGGCCGCCGGCGCCGAACCGGTGCCGGTACGCCGCCGCACCGAGCTCGACGCCGTCGACGCGCTGCTGATCCCGGGCGGCGAGTCGACCACGATCAGTCACCTGCTGCGCGAGCTGGAGCTGGCCGATCCACTGCGGGCCCGGCTGGCCGGCGGCATGCCGGCCTACGGATCGTGCGCGGGAATGATCCTGCTGGCCACCGAGATCGTCGACGCCGGGGCGCCTGGGCGTGCCGCCATCCCGCTCTGCGGTATCGATATGACCGTGCGGCGCAACGCTTTCGGACGCCAGGTCGATTCCTTTGAAGGCGACGTGGACTTCGACGGCCTGGACGAACCGGTGCATGCGGTGTTCATCCGGGCGCCGTGGGTGGAACGGATCGGACCCGGCGTGCAGGTTTTGGCCGAGGCCGCTGGCCACCCGGTCGCGGTGCGTCAGGGCGCTGTGCTGGCCACCTCGTTTCATCCGGAGGTGACCGGTGATCGGCGCGTCCACCGGCTCTTCGTCGACGTCGTAGCCGGGTGGGCCTGACGTGCCCGCGTAGACTGATCAGCCTGACTTTGCGAGCGAGAAGAAGAGGTAGTGCATGAGCGGCCATTCCAAGTGGGCCACCACGAAGCACAAGAAGGCCGTCATCGACGCCCGCCGGGGCAAGAACTTCGCTCGGTTGATCAAGAACATCGAGGTCGCGGCCCGGGTCGGCGGCGGCGACCCGTCGGGTAACCCGACGCTCTACGACGCCATTCAGAAGGCTAAGAAGAACTCGGTGCCCAACGACAACATCGAGCGGGCCCGCAAGCGCGGCGCCGGTGAGGAAGCCGGTGGGGCGGACTACCAGAACATCACCTACGAGGGCTACGGGCCCAACGGTGTGGCGGTGCTCATCGAGTGTCTGACCGACAACCGCAACCGCGCCGCCAGCGAGGTGCGGGTGGCGATGACCCGCAACGGCGGCCAGATGGCCGACCCCGGTTCGGTCGCCTACCTGTTCAGCCGCAAGGGCACGGTCACCCTGGACAAGAACGGGCTGACCGAGGACGACGTGCTGGTGGCGGTCCTCGATGCCGGCGCCGAGGACGTCAACGACCTGGGCGAGAGCTTCGAGGTCATCTCCGAGCCGGGGGACCTGGTGGCGGTGCGCAGCGCGCTGGTCGAGGCCGGCATCGACTACGACTCGGCCGAGGCGAGCTTTCAGCCGTCGGTCAGCGTCCCGGTTGACGTCGAGGGGGCCCGCAAGGTGTTCAAGCTGGTCGAGGCCCTCGAAGACAGTGACGACGTGCAGAACGTGTGGACCAACGTCGACCTGTCCGACGAGGTGCTGGCCGCACTCGAAGCCGAGTAGCGGACAGTACTGGTGCCGGCGATCCATTTCATCTCGGGGTTGCCCCGCTCGGGCTCGACGCTGCTGGCCGCACTGCTGCGCCAGAATCCGCGTTGTCACGCCGGTATGTCAGGGCCGTTGGCGGGGCTGTTCGGCGCCCTGCTGGGTGAGATGAGCGCTCGCAACGAGTTCTCGGTGTTCATCGACGACGCCAAGCGGGAGCGGGTTCTGCACGGGCTGTTCGACAGCTTCTACGCCGACAATCCCGCCGAGGTCATCTTCGACACCAACCGGGCGTGGTGCGGCTGGATGCCCGCGGTCTCACGACTGTTCCCGGACGCCAAGGTGATCGCCTGTGTGCGCGACGTGCAGTGGGTGGTCGACAGCATCGAGCGACTGATCCAGCGCAACGTCTTCACCCCGTCGTCGATCTTCGGCTTCAACCCCGGCGGCACCGTCTACACCCGCGCCAACGGGATCGTGGCCCAGGACGGGCTGGTCGGCGCGCCCTACGACATGCTCAAACAGGCCTGCTTCGGTGCGCAGCGCGACCGGCTGCTGGTGGTGCAGTACGAGACCCTGACCACCGACCCGGAACGCACCATGCGGGCGGTCTATGACTTCATCGGCGAGCCGGCCTTCGAGCACACCTTCGATGACATCGACTACGATGTCACCGAGTTCGACGAACGCGCCGGGACGCCTGGACTACACACCGTGCACAGGAAGATCGGGTCCCGCTCGCGGGAGACGATTCTGCCGCCGGACCTGTTCAATCGCTTCGTCAACGACGCGTTCTGGCGCAATCCCGAAACCGTGCCCGAGGGCCTGAGGGTCGTCTAGTCCGGATTTACCCGGGCGAACCGCCGCGTGTCGTGCGTGCCGGTGTCAGCCCGACCCGCTACTGTTCGAACAGATGTTCACAACGGTAGGGAGCGCGCGGTGCGGGTGATGGGTGTCGACCCCGGGCTGACCCGCTGCGGGCTGTCGGTGGTCGAGGGCGGGCAGGGCCGCCAGGTCACCGCGCTGGACGTCGACGTGGTGCGCACACCCGCCGATCAGCCGCTGCCGCAGCGGCTGCTGACGATCAGCGATACCGCCGAGCACTGGTTCGACACCCACCGGCCCGACGTCGTCGCCGTTGAGCGGGTGTTCGCCCAGCAGAACGTCTCCACCGTGATGGGCACCGCCCAGGCCGGCGGAGTGATCGCACTGGCGGCCGCCCGCCGCGGTATCGAGGTGCACTTCCACACACCCAGTGAGGTCAAGGCCGCGGTCACCGGTAACGGCGCCGCGGATAAAGCGCAGGTGACGGCCATGATCACCAGAATCCTTGGCCTGCAACAGAAGCCGACACCTGCCGACGCGGCGGACGCGCTGGCGTTGGCGATCTGCCACTGCTGGCGAGCCCCGATGATCGCCCGGATGGCCGCCGCCGAGGCGCTGGCCGCCGAACACAAGCGCCGGTATGCCGCCAAACTCAAGGCGGCCCGGGCATGATCGCCT
This sequence comes from Mycobacterium zoologicum, assembly GCF_020181635.2. Classification (NCBI taxonomy): domain Bacteria; kingdom Bacillati; phylum Actinomycetota; class Actinomycetes; order Mycobacteriales; family Mycobacteriaceae; genus Mycobacterium; species Mycobacterium zoologicum. The sequence continues at coordinate 44,601 of NZ_JAYJJS010000028.1, forward strand.
CGGTGCGTGGCGAGGTCATCGACATAGCCCTGGACCACGCGGTCGTCGAGGCGGCCGGGGTCGGCTACAAGGTGATGGCCACTCCGTCGACGTTGTCGACGCTGCGCCGGGGAACCGAATCCCGTCTGATCACCGCGATGATCGTGCGCGAGGATTCGATGACGCTGTACGGCTTTCCCGACGGCGACGCACGCGACCTGTTCCTGACCCTGATCGGGGTGTCGGGCATCGGGCCCAAGATCGCCCTGGCCGCACTGGCCGTCTACGACGCCACCGCACTGCGCCGGGTACTCGCCGATTCCGATGTCACCGCGCTGACCCGGGTTCCCGGGATCGGCAAGCGCGGCGCCGAGCGGCTGGTGCTGGAGTTGCGCGACAAGATCGGTGCCGCCCCGGCGTCCGACGGACTCGCGTTCAGTGCTCATGGCGTGCGCGCACCGGTGATCGAAGCGCTTGTGGGGCTTGGCTTTGCCGCCAAGCAGGCTGAGGAGGCCACCGACAAGGTGCTCGCCGATGACCCGGAGATCAGCACCCCCGCAGCCCTGCGGACCGCGCTGAGCCGGCTGGGGAAGACCAAGTGAGTGAGCCCGACGACGCTCGGGAGATGTCCCCGGCGCTGACCGTCGGCGAAGGGGACGTCGACGCCGGACTGCGCCCGCGCAGCCTGGCTGAGTTCATCGGCCAGCCCCGGGTCCGCGAGCAGCTGCAGTTGGTGCTCGAGGGCGCCAAGAATCGTGGTGGCACACCGGATCACATCCTGCTGTCCGGCCCGCCCGGGCTGGGCAAGACATCGCTGGCGATGATCATCGCCGGTGAGCTTGGCAGCTCGCTGCGGGTCACGTCGGGCCCAGCTCTGGAACGGGCCGGTGACCTGGCGGCGATGCTGAGCAACCTGGTCGAGCACGACGTGCTGTTCATCGATGAGATCCACCGCATCGCCCGGCCGGCCGAGGAGATGCTGTACCTGGCCATGGAGGACTTCCGCGTCGACGTCGTCGTCGGCAAAGGCCCTGGGGCGACATCGATTCCGCTGGAGGTGGCGCCGTTCACCCTGGTCGGTGCGACCACCCGGTCCGGTGCGCTCACCGGCCCACTGCGCGACCGGTTCGGGTTCACCGCGCACATGGACTTCTACGAGCCGCCGGAGTTGGAGCGGGTGCTGGCGCGCTCGGCGAGGATCCTCGGCATCGAGCTCGGGTCCGAGGCCGCCGCTGAGGTGGCGCGGCGCTCCCGCGGCACGCCGCGGATCGCCAACCGGCTGTTGCGCCGGGTGCGTGACTACGCCGAGGTGCGTGCCGACGGGGTGATCACCCGCGACGTGGCCAAGGCCGCGCTGGCCGTCTACGACGTCGACGAACTCGGCCTGGACCGACTGGACCGGGCGGTGCTCTCGGCACTGACCCGCAGCTTCGGCGGGGGACCGGTGGGGGTGTCCACTCTGGCGGTGGCAGTGGGTGAGGAGGCCACCACAGTCGAGGAGGTCTGCGAGCCGTTCCTGGTGCGCGCCGGGATGATCGCCCGGACGCCGCGCGGCCGGGTCGCCACGCCGGCGGCCTGGACTCATCTGGGCATGGTGCCGCCGGTCGGGGCGGGCAGGCTGGGGCAACAGGGGCTCTTCGAGACCGACTGAGCCCGCTAGAGCTTCCCCAGCTCGCCGATCAGCACGTCCAGACCTTCTTCGAGCAGCTCGTCGCTGATGGTCAGCGGCGGCAGCAGTCGCACCACGTTGCCGTAGGTTCCGCAGGTCAACACGATCACGCCGGCCCGGTGGCACGCCGTCGCCAGCGCCTTGGTCAGTGCTCGATCCGGTTCGCAGGTTCCCGGCTGAACCAGCTCGACGGCGATCATCGCGCCGCGACCGCGAACGTCGCCGATCCGTTCGTCGTCGGCCTGCGCCAGGCCCAGCCTCTGCAGCATCAGCCGCTCGATCTGGCGGGCCCGGCCCATCAGGTCGTCGGCCTCGACGGTGGCCAGGGCCCCGAGTGCGGCGGCGCACGCCACCGGGTTGCCGCCGAACGTCCCGCCCAATCCGCTGACATGCGGGGCGTCCATGATCTCGGCTCGTCCGGTGACCGCTGCCAGCGGCAGCCCGCCACCGATGCCCTTGGCGGTGCAGATCAGGTCGGGGACCAGACCGCCCTCGTGCTCGCAGGCGAACATCGCCCCGGTGCGCGCGAAGCCGGTCTGCACCTCGTCGGCGATGAACACCACGTTGTTGTCGCGGCACCAGGCCGCCAGTGCCGGCAGAAAGCCCGGGGCCGGAACGATGAAGCCGCCTTCGCCCTGGATCGGTTCGATGACCAGCGCGGCCAGGTTGTGGGCGCCGATCTGGCTCTCGATGACGCCGATGGTGCGGGCGGCGGCCAGGTCTCCGTCGGCGGCCAGATCCTTGTCGAACAGACCGTCGCGGTAGGGATAGGAAGCCGGGGCGCGGTAGACGTCCGGCGCGAACGGCCCGAACCCGCTCTTGTAGGGCATCGACTTGGCCGTCAGCGCCATCGTCAGGTTGGTGCGGCCGTGGTAGCCGTGGTCGAACGCCACCACCGCGGTCTTGCGGGTGTAGGACCGGGCGATCTTGACTGCGTTCTCCAAGGCCTCGGCGCCGGAGTTCAACAGCACTGAGCGCTTCTCGTGGCTGCCCGGGGTGAGTCGGTTGAGCTCCTCGGCCACCGCCACATACCCCTCGTAGGGGGTGACCATGAAGCAGGTGTGGGTGAACGCGCCGACCTGATCGCGCACCGCCTCCACCACGCGGGGTGCAGCGGCGCCGACGGTGGTGACCGCGATCCCCGAGCCCAGGTCGATCAGCCGGTTGCCGTCGACGTCCTCGACGATCCCGCCGTCGGCGCGTGCGGCGTAGACCGCCAAGGTGCTGGAGACCCCGCGCGGTATGGCAGCCGCCCGCCGCTGCGCCAGCCGCAGCGAACCCGGCCCCGGAATCTCGGTGGCCAGGTGACGGCTCTGCGGTAGCGGCAGCACCTGATCTACAGCTGGCCGAGTGGCCGGCAGGCGTTGCCGAAGGGGTTCCACCATTCGCCGGGCGGGCAGCTCAGCGGTGTCGGTCCCTGGCCCAGCGGCATGCAACTGTTGGTGCTGGGCTCCCAGTAGGCACCGCCCGGGCAGTCCAGGGGTGTCGGTCCCTGGCCCAGCGGCATGCAGCTGTTGGTGCTGGGCTCCCAGTACTGGCCGCCCGGGCAGTTCAGCGGTTCCGCAGACCCGACGGCGGGCAACGCGATAGTTCCCACCGCCAGGGGAGCTGCCGCCAGGGCGACGGCGGCCGCCAGACCGCGTGCAAGGTTTCTCATGGGTCCAACCTTCCCTCAAGAAATTCGGTCGTGCCCCACAATGGCACACTGGAGCCATCGCGGCGGCACACCGCATCCCTTTGCGGGCCGATGCTGAACTCCAGATCCGAACCAACTGAAAGATCGAATGCTGTCATGAACCAAATGGTTGCCTTCTTGCCGCTGCTCATCGTGATGGGCGCGTTCATGTTCTTCGCCTCGCGTCGGCAGCGCCGCGCGATGCAAGCCACCATCGACCTGCATGAGTCCCTGCAGATCGGCGACCGGGTCCACACCACCTCCGGGATGGAGGCCACGATCACCGGTATCACCGACGACAACGTCGAGCTGGAGATCTCGCCCGGTGTGGTGACTACCTGGATGAAGCTGGCGATTCGGGACAAAATCGAGGCTGACGACTTCACCGCCGAGGCTGTGATCGAACAGGCCGCCGAGGGCGCGTAACCGTTCGACGCGCCGAACCCGCCGCCCAACGGTCACACCGGTGGGCGCGACACGTACCCTTTTGCGGATGCAGTCGAACTGATCGGCGCCGCATCGCGCATTGAGCGAAGGAGAATCAACAACGTGGCATCGCCTTCGGCGCCGGTGCACCCTGCCCGCAGTCTGGCGGTTTTCCTGGCAATGCTCATCGGTGTCTACCTGCTGGTATTCCTGACCGGAGACAAGCTGGCCGAACCCAAGCTGGGTATCGACCTGCAGGGCGGCACCCGCGTGACACTCACCGCGCGCACGCCGGACGGTTCGGCGCCCACCCGCGACGCGCTCAACCAGGCGCAGCAGATCATCAGTTCGCGCGTCAACGGCCTCGGGGTGTCCGGGTCCGAGGTGATCATCGACGGCAACAACCTGGTCATCACCGTTCCCGGCAGTGACGGCAATGAGGCTCGCAGTCTGGGACAGACGGCCCGGCTCTACATCCGTCCGGTGACCCTGGGTATCTCGGTGGAGGAGGCGCTGCGCAGCGCCGGCATGGCGCCCAGACTTCCGGGCGGTCCCGGTGGTCCCGGCCTGCCGCCCGGTGTTCCCGGTGTTCCCGGCGCGGTACCGGGTCAGCCCGGCTCACCGGTCACCGGCGGCCAGTCCGATCAGGGCGGTCTGCCCGGTGGGTTCGGCGCGGGCGGTGCCGGCGGCGGTCTCGGCGGCGAGGGTGCGCTCGGCGGCAACGGCGTGCAGCAGCCCGCGACGGCTCCGGCGCAGCCCCGGCCGTTCCCGCGGGACCCGACCCCGACACCGGGCACCACCTCGGAGAGCCCCGGCGATGAGGGCGGCACCGAGACCGCGACCACGCCCGCACCGAGCGAGCCGCAGAACCCGGTCGGGCAGCACCCCGCCGGCCAGACACCAGTCAGCCCGGCACTTCCCGGTCTGCCCGGCATGCCTGGTCAGCACGGCCACCCCCGCGAGATCGGCCTGGCGGCTCGGATCGCCGCGGAGAAGCAGCTGCGCCAGAGCGACAACATCCTGATGCAGGGCGTGGCCATGAAGAGCATGGCCAGCCGCTGCGCCAAGGCCGACTTCGAAGACGTCCTGGCCGGCAACGACGACCCGGACCTGCCGCTGGTCACCTGCTCGCAGGACCACCAGACGGCCTACCTGCTGGCACCCTCGATCATCAGCGGTGACCAGATCGCCGACGCGAGTTCGGGTATGGATCAGCGCAGCGGCGCCAACATCGTCCAGGTGAAGTTCAAGAGCGCCGCCGCCGACACCTGGGCGGAGTTCACCGCCGCCCACATCGGTACCCAGACGGCATTCACGTTGGACTCGCAGGTGGTCAGCGCGCCGCAGATCCAGGAAGCCATCCCCGGCGGCAACACCCAGATCACCGGTGGCTCACCGGGATTCACGCAAGACCAGGCGCGTCAGCTGGCCAACGTCTTGAAGTACGGGTCGCTGCCGTTGTCGTTCGAGGCGTCGGAAGCCGAAACCGTCTCGGCCACACTGGGAATGACGTCGCTGCGGGCGGGCCTGATCGCCGGCGCGATCGGCCTGGCGCTGGTGCTGGTCTACTCGTTGCTGTACTACCGGGTGCTGGGCGTGCTCACCGCGCTGTCACTGGTGGTCGCCGGCGCCATGGTCTACGCGATCCTGGTGCTGTTGGGCCGCTACATCAACTACACCCTCGACCTGGCCGGTATCGCCGGTCTGATCATCGGTATCGGCACCACCGCAGACTCCTTCGTGGTGTTCTTCGAACGCATCAAAGACGAGATCCGGGAAGGCCGTTCGTTCCGCTCGGCGGTTCCGCGCGGATGGGCTCGGGCCCGCAAGACCATCGTGTCCGGTAACGCCGTGACGTTCCTGGCCGCTGCGGTGCTGTACTTCCTGGCGGTCGGCCAGGTGAAGGGCTTCGCGTTCACGCTGGGCCTGACCACCATCCTCGACCTCGTCGTGGTGTTCCTGGTGACCTGGCCGCTGGTGTATCTGGCGTCGAAGTCCCCGACACTTGCCAAGCCGGCCTACAACGGCCTCGGCGCCGTCCAGCAGGTCGCGCGCGAGCGGCGTGCGGTGGCGAAGGCCGGCGGCCGGGCCGGGGCCAAAGCGAGCGCGCGGGTGACCGCCCAGTCGACGGGACGGGGATAGCCAGATGGCCAAACCGAGCACCAAGGGTGACAAGAGCGAGACGACGGCGGTCGAACTCACCGAGAGCAGCGCCGCGTCGGCCCAGAAACCCCGCAGGCCCAAAGCGCCTGCGCCTGCCCCCAAGCACGGCTTCCTGTCGCGGCTCTACACCGGAACCGGCGCCTTCGAGGTCATCGGCAAGCGCCGGATGTGGTACGCGATCAGTGGCGCCATGGTCGCGATCGCCATCATCAGCATCCTGGTCCGCGGCTTCACCTTCGGCATCGACTTCGCCGGCGGCACGAAGGTGTCGTTCCCGCGCGGTGACACCAACGTCAGCCAGGTCGAAGAGGTCTTCCGCGACACCATCGGAAACAGCCCCGAATCGGTGGTGGTGGTCGGCAACGGCACGTCGGCGACGGTGCAGATCCGGGCTGAAACGCTGACCAACGACCAGACCGAAAAGCTGCGGGACGCGCTGTTCGACAAGTTCGCGCCCAACGGGCCCGACGGCCAGCCCAGCAAGCAGGCGATCAGCGACTCCGCGGTGTCGGAGACCTGGGGCGGGCAGATCACCGAGAAGGCAGTCATCGCACTGGTGGTGTTCCTGTTGCTGGCGGCGTTCTACATCACCGTGCGTTACGAGTGGTACATGACCATCGCGGCGATGGTCTCGATGGTGTTCGATGTCGCGGTCACCGCCGGTATCTATTCGCTGGTCGGGTTCGAGGTGACGCCGGCCACCGTGATCGGCCTGCTCACGATCCTCGGCTTCTCCATCTACGACACCGTGATCGTGTTCGACAAGGTCGAGGAGAACACCCACGGCTTCGAACACCGCACCAAGCGCACCTATGCCGAGGAAGCCAACCTGGCGGTCAACCAGACCTTCATGCGGTCGATCAACACCAGCCTGATCTCGGCGCTGCCGATCATGTCGCTGATGGTGGTCGCGGTATGGCTGCTGGGCGTGGGAACACTGCAGGACCTTGCGCTGGTGCAGCTCGTCGGTGTGGTCGTCGGCACCTACTCGTCGATCTATCTGGCCACGCCGCTGCTGGTCACGCTGCGGGAGCGTACCGAGCTGGTGCAGAACCACAACCGACGGGTGATGCGGCGGCGCAAGCCGACGTCGGGCTCCAAGTCCATGCCGGCCGCCGCGGCTGACTACGACACGGACATCGACGTCGACAGCGGCGATGACGAAGAGGCCTCGGCGGTGAGCACCGCTGCCGCGCCTTCCGCGCCGGCGCCGGGTGCCAAGCCGGTACGTCCCACCAGCCGGCGCACCCAGCGTCCGACCGGCAAGCCGGGCGCCGGCGGGTAACCGGCGATGGCGGCCCGCGGTCGGCACGCTGCGGCCCTGGTGGTGGCGATCGTCACCGCAGCCGGGTCTTTGTCGGCATGCACCAGTGCCGCCGTCGACCAGATCGACTACAGCGTCGACGGCAGCCTGCACACCTACAACACCACGTCGGTGGCCGGTGCGGCTTCGGCTGCGCCGCAAGCGTTCTCACGCACGTTGACCGGTTTCGGCTATCACGGTCCGGACGGGCAGATCCTCACCGATCGCGACTTCGGCGCCGTCTCGGTGGTGGGTCGCGCCCCGCTGGTGCTGGACTACCAGATCAACGACGCTGCGGTGTATTCCGACGACAAGCCGGTCACCTGTGACGATCTGGTGCTGGCCTGGGCGGCGCAGTCGGGGCGTTTCCCGGGGTTCGACGCCGCCAGCCGGGCGGGCTATCTGGACATCGACCACATCGAATGCCGGCCCGGTGAGAAGAAGGCCCGGGTGTCGTTCTTTCCCGACCGCGCCATCGTGGACTACGACGACCTGTTCACCGCGACGTCGATGATGCCGTCGCACATCATCGGCGAGAAACTCGGGCTCAACACCACCGAGGTGCTGCTGGCCCCGCCCGGACCCGCCGATGAGGGCAAGGCCAAGATCGCCGAGGCCTGGAACACCACCTGGCAGCTCGACCGATCCTCCGACCTGAACCACTTCCCGTCGTCGGGGCCCTACAAGATCGACTCGGTGCTCGATGGGGGCGCCGTGGTGCTGGTGGCCAACGAGAAGTGGTGGGGCGCCAAACCGGTCACCAAGCGGGTCATCGTCTGGCCGCAGAGCGCCGACGTCGCCGACCGGGTCAGCAAGCGGGCGGTCGACGTCGTCGACGTCGCGACCGGCTCGGCCGGGTCGCTGATCACCCCGGACGACTACCAGAGCAGCAACACGCCGTCGGGTGGCATCGAGCAGCTGATCTTCGCCCCGTCGGGACCACTGTCGGAGACTTCCGCGCGCCGGGCGGTGGCGCTGTGCACTCCTCGTGACGTGATCGCCGCCGATGCGGGTGTCCCACTGGTCAATTCGCGGCTCAACACCGCCATCGACGACGCGTTCGACCAGGCCGAGAACGTGCCCGAGACCGCCCAGTTCGCGCACGCCGACCCGAAGGCCGCCAGTGAGGCGCTGTCCGGCAAACCCCTGACCGTGCGCATCGGCTACCGCGGACCCAACACCCGACTGGCCGCGGTGGTGGGCGCGATCAGCAGCTCGTGCGCCCCGGCGGGTGTCACCGTCAACGAGGTGGCGTCCGACGCCATCGGACCGCAGGCACTGCGGGAGGGCCAGATCGATGTACTGCTGGCCAGCACCGGCGGCTCCACGGGCAGTGGGTCGACCGGCTCGTCGGTGATGGACGCCTACGAATTGTTCAGCGGCAACGGCAACAACCTGTCGGGCTATCACAACGACCAGATCGACGGAATCATCTCCGCGCTGGCGATCACCGCCGACCCGACCGAACAGGTCCGGCTGCTGGAGGAGAGTGGACCGGTGCTGTGGGCCGATATGCCGACGCTGCCGCTGTTCCGCCAGCAGCGCACCCTGCTGTGGTCGAAGAAGACCTACGGCGTGGTCGCCAACCCCACCCGGTGGGGGGCGGGCTGGAACATGGACCGCTGGGAGCTGCAGCAGTGAAGCCGGCCGGCCCGGCTGACGGCACCGTTGCCGATGTCGTCGCGGCGCTGACCCGCGAGGTCGCGGACTTCCCGGTTCCCGGCGTCGCGTTCAAAGACCTGACGCCGGTGTTCGCCGACGCCGCCGGCCTGGCCGCGGTGATCGACGCGCTGGCCGCCGTTGCCGACGGCGCAGACCTGGTCGCCGGGATCGACGCACGCGGATTTCTGCTGGCCGGAGGGGTCGCCGACCGGCTCGGGTTGGGCGCGCTGGCGGTCCGCAAGGGCGGAAAGCTGCCGCCGCCGGTGTTCTCGGAGACCTACCAGCTCGAGTACGGCCACGCCGTGCTGGAGATCCCGGCCGACGGCCTGACGCTGACCGGTCGCCGGGTGGTGATCGTCGACGACGTGCTGGCCACCGGCGGCACCCTGGCGGCGACGCTGCGGCTGCTGCGCAGGGCGGGAGCCGAGGTGGTCGCGGCGGCCGTGGTGCTCGAGCTGGGTGTGCTGGACGGGCGCGACGCGGTGGCTCCGCTGCCGGTGCACAGCCTGCGCGTCGTTTAGCCGATATTCTCGTGGTCGGAGGTGAACGACGTGGGTCTTGAGGAGAGCTTCGACGAGGCCGTCGAAGAGGGGGTTGCTCAGGACTCGCCCACCGAGCGTACCGACCTGCTGAAGGTTCCCACCAGCGCCTCGCGGCGGGTCCGGGCCCGCATCGCGCGCCGGATCACCGCCCAGCGCGGTGCGTTCAGCCCGGTACTGGAGCCGTTGGTCGCGGTGCACCGGGAGTTCTACCCGAAGGCGAACCTGGCGCTGCTGCAACGTGCCTACGAGGTCGCCGAACAGCGGCACGCCAGCCAGCTGCGGCACTCCGGCGACCCTTACATCACCCACCCGGTGGCCGTCGCAACCATCCTGGCGGAGTTGGGCATGGACACCATCACGCTGGTGGCCGCGCTGTTGCACGACACAGTCGAGGACACCGGCTACACCCTGGAGGGGCTGGGCGCCGAGTTCGGTGACGAGGTCGCCCACCTGGTCGACGGGGTGACCAAGCTGGACAAGGTGGTGCTGGGCACCGCGGCCGAGGCCGAGACCATCCGCAAGATGGTCATCGCCATGGCGCGTGACCCACGGGTGCTGGTGATCAAGGTCGCCGACCGGCTGCACAACATGCGCACCATCCGATTCCTGGCGCCGGAGAAGCAGGCGCGCAAAGCCCAGGAGACGCTGGAAGTCATTGCGCCGCTGGCGCATCGGCTGGGTATGGCCACCGTCAAGTGGGAGCTCGAGGATCTGTCGTTTGCGATCCTGCACCCGAAGAAGTACGAGGAGATCGTCCGGTTGGTGGCCGACCGTGCACCGTCGCGGGACACCTACCTGGCCAAGGTGCGCGCCGAGATCGTCAACACGCTGGCGAAGTCGAAGATCACCGCGACTGTCGAGGGCCGGCCCAAGCACTATTGGTCGATCTACCAGAAGATGATCGTGCGGGGCCGCGACTTCGACGACATCTACGACCTGGTGGGGCTGCGGATCCTGTGCGATGAGATCCGGGACTGCTACGCCGCGGTCGGCGTGGTGCACTCACTGTGGCAGCCGATGGCCGGCCGGTTCAAGGACTACATCGCCCAACCGCGTTACGGGGTCTACCAGTCGCTGCACACCACGGTGATCGGTCCGGAGGGCAAGCCGCTGGAGATACAGATCCGCACCCGCGAGATGCACCGTACCGCCGAATACGGCATCGCCGCGCACTGGCGTTACAAAGAGTCCAAGGGCCGCAACGGCGTTCCGCAGTCGGGCACCCCCACCGAGATCGACGACATGGCCTGGATGCGTCAGCTGCTGGACTGGCAGCGGGAGGCCGCCGACCCGGGGGAGTTCCTCGAATCCCTGCGCTATGACCTGGCGGTCAAAGAGATCTTCGTGTTCACCCCCAAGGGCGATGTGATCACCCTGCCTACCGGTTCGACGCCGGTCGACTTCGCCTACGCGGTGCATACCGAGGTCGGACACCGCTGTATCGGTGCCCGGGTCAACGGCCGGCTGGTCGCGTTGGAGCGCAAGCTCGAAAACGGGGAAGTGGTGGAGGTTTTCACCTCCAAGGCCCAGAACGCCGGGCCGTCACGGGACTGGTCTCAGTTCGTGGTGTCGCCGCGGGCCAAGGCCAAGATCCGGCAGTGGTTCGCCAAGGAGCGCCGCGAGGAGGCACTGGAGTCGGGCAAGGACGCCATCGCCCGCGAGGTGCGCCGGGTGGGGCTGCCGCTGCAGCGCCTGGTCAACGGTGAGTCGATGGCGGCCGTCGCCCGTGAACTGCACTACACCGACGTCTCGGCGCTCTACACCGCGGTCGGTGAGAACCACATCTCCGCGCACCACGCCGTGCAGCGGCTGGTGGCGCAGCTCGGCGGGGTGGACCAGGCCGAGGAGGACTTGGCCGAGCGCTCCACACCGCTGACCATCCCGCGCCGCGAACGGCACACCGATGACGTCGGCGTCGCGGTACCCGGCGCGACGGGGGTGCTGACCAAGCTGGCCAAGTGCTGCACCCCGGTTCCGGGCGACAAGATCATGGGTTTCGTCACCCGCGGTGGCGGGGTGAGCGTGCACCGGACCGACTGCACCAACGCCGACTCACTGCGGGACCACGCCGAGCGGATCATCGAGGTCAAGTGGGCGCCGTCGCCGTCGTCGGTGTTCCTGGTGGCCATCCAGGTCGAGGCCCTCGACCGGCACCGGCTGCTCTCGGACGTCACCAAGGTGCTCGCCGACGAGAAGGTCAACATCCTGTCGGCGTCGGTCACCACGTCGCGCGACCGGGTGGCGATCAGCCGTTTCACCTTCGAGATGGGCGACCCGAAACACCTGGGCCACCTGCTGAATGTGGTTCGCAACGTCGAGGGTGTCTACGACGTCTACCGGGTGACGTCGGCTGCCTGAGCCGGTGAGCTCAGTGGGCCGGTGTGAAGCTGTCCGGGTCGGCGAACGCCCAGTCGGCTTCCCAGGAGTCGGGACGTTCGGCCAGCAGTTGGCCCGGCCGCAGCCATTCGTAGATCTCGGCGTAGGTCCGCACGATCGACGGTGAGACCCGCTTGCGCAGCATGTGCGGGTTGAGCTGCTCGGGCCGGTGGGCGCCCAGCGAGGCGATCATCTGCATCGCCTGGTGAACTGTGGCGGCCTGATAGCGCTGCACCCGCACGCTCTTGTCGGAGACGTTGAGGGCGCGGGCCCGCCGCGGATCCTGGGTGGCCACGCCGGTGGGGCAGGTGTTGGTGTGGCAGCGCTGCGCCTGGATGCAGCCGATCGCCATCATCATCGCCCGCGCCGAATTGGTGTAGTCCGCACCCTGGATCAGGCGTTTGACGACGTCGGTGGCTCCGGCGACCTTGCCACTGGCGCCCAGTCTGATCTTGTCGCGCAGACCCATCCCGACCAGGACGTTGTGAACGGTCATCAGGCCGTCGGTGAGCGGCATGCCGACGTGGTCCTCGTATTCCAGTGGTGCCGCGGCTGTTCCGCCTTCGGCACCGTCGACGACGATGAAGTCGGGCGCGGTTCCCTCATCGACCATCGCCTTGCAGATCGCCAGCACGTCGGTGCGGGTGCCGACACACAGTTTGAATCCGGTGGGCTTGCCGCCGGCCAGTTCACGCATCTCGGCGATGAACCGGATCAACTCCCGGGGGGTGGAGAAGGCCGAGTGGGCGGCGGGGCTGACGCACTTCTGATGTGCGGGAACACCGCGGTAGCGGGCGATCTCCTCGCTGACCTTGGCGGCCGGGAGCACGCCGCCCAGACCGGGTTTGGCACCCTGACTCAGTTTCAGTGACACGCATTTGACGTTGGGATGCGCTGCCTTGTCGGCGAACTGCGCGGAGTCGAAACGACCGTCGGCGGAGCGGGCCCCGAAGTATCCCGAGCCGATCTCCCACACCAGATCACCCCCGTGCTCGGTGTGATACGGGGTCAGGCCGCCCTCACCGGTGTCGTGGGCGAAACCGCCCAGCGCGGCCCCCTTGTTCAGGGCCAGGATCGCATTGCTGGACAGCGCCCCGAAGCTCATCGCTGAAACATTCAGCAGCGCCATCGAATACGGCTGCTTGCAGTCCGGACCGCCCACCAGCACCCGAGGCGGGGTGTCGGGCACCGGGGCCGGTGCGATCGACTGCGCGAGATGCTCATAGCCGACCGAGTCGATGTCACGTTCGGTGCCGAACGCCTGCTCGGAGTGGGTGCCCTTGGCGCGCTCGTAGATGATCGTGCGGCGAGACCGATCGTAGGGGCGCCCGTCGAAGTTTCGCTCGATGAAGTACTGCTGCAGTTCCGGGCGCAGATCCTCCATCAGGAACCGCAGGTGACCCAGCACCGGATAGTTGCGCAGCACCGAGTGCCGGGTCTGGATCAGGTCGTAGATCCCGAGCGCGAACACCAGCGCCGCCGGCACGGCAAGCCACCACCAGGTCGGGTGATCGGCGATGGCGCCGGCCCCGGCGCACATGGCGACCACGCCGAGGGCAGCGATTGCGATGAACCGGTACATGCGCTAGTCGGAGCGAACCGACTTGATCGTCACCTTGGTTACCGGCGCGCCGTCGCTGCCACCGCCCTTGACGCCTGCCTCGGCGATCTTGTCCAGGGTGGCCAGGCCGTCCTTCTGGATGGTGCCGAACACCGTGTACTGCGGCGGCAGCATCGAGTCCTGGTACACCAGGAAGAACTGGCTGCCGTTGGTGCCGGGCCCGGCGTTGGCCATCGCCAGCGTGCCGCGCGGGTAGGTCACCGGCTGCTGGGAGCCCAGATCGTCGGCGGCGTATTGGTCGGTGGGGTATTCGTTGGCGAACTGGTAGCCGGGGCCGCCGGTGCCGTCGCCGGTCGGGTCGCCGCACTGCAGCACGCTCAGCGACGGTGACGTGGTCAAGCGGTGGCACTGGGTGTCGTTGAAGTAGTCCTTGTTGCCCAGGCTGATGAAACTGTTGACGGTGCAAGGGGATTGGGCGTTGTCCAGGATCAACCCGATGGGACCCTGATCGGTCAGCATCGACACGCTGACCTCGGCCGGCTCGGTGGGCACCTTCCCGGAGCGGGGCGGCTCGACCTTCTTGCTCGCCGGCTGCCGCGAGGCCGGGTACTGGCAGTTGGAGCCCAGGGTGGGCGACGCGGTGAACTTCGGCAGCTCACCGGCTATCCCGGCCGGCTTCTTGGGGGCGTCGCCGGCCGCCGAGCTCTGCGAGGTGTCCGGCTTACCGGCGTTGATGTTGCTGGAGCCGCTGTCGTGCAGCACCGTGAACACCACGCCGACGATCAGCGCCACCGCCACCACCGCACCGGCGATCACCAGCACCAGGCGTTGCTTGCGCGCCGCCGCAGCCCGCTGCTCCATCTGCTGGTCCAGCTTGCGCTTGGCGTTGGCGCGCCGTTCTGAGTTCGTGGACACCGCGGGTCTACCTCCCTGGCTTGCTGGGCGAATCGGGTCCCAAGTCTGCCAGAGCCCACCCACGCCGCCCGCGTCCCCGCCGTCGCGGCGTGCAATGGGAAACTGGTCGATGTGTTGGTCACCGGATTCGCCGCCGGAATGCTGGCGTGTAACTGCTACGTGCTGGCGCCGCGGCAGGGCGCGGACGCGATCGTCGTCGATCCCGGCCAGCGGGCGATGACCCAGCTGCGTCGCGTGCTGGACGAGAACCGGCTCACGCCGTCGGCGGTGCTGCTCACCCACGGCCACATCGACCACATCTGGTCGGCGCAGAAGGTCTCCGACACCTACGGCTGCCCCACCTACATCCATCCCGCCGACCGGTTCATGCTCACCGACCCGCTGCGGTCGTTTGCCACCATGCCCGGCCAGGCGCTGTTCGGGACGCTGAGCAAGCTCATGTTCGCCGAACCCAAGCAGCTGATCGAGCTCGACCGCGACGGGGACAAGATCGGCCTGGGCGACACCACCGTCACCGTCGACCACACCCCCGGGCACACCAGAGGCTCGGTGGTGTTCCGGGTGGAAGGCGATGCGAAAGAGGTGGTGTTCAGCGGGGACACCCTGTTCCAGAACTCGGTCGGCCGCACCGACCTGCCCGGCGGCAGCGGCCGCGACCTGATGAACTCGATCGTCGGCAAGCTGCTGAGCCTGGACGACGCCACCGTGGTGCTGCCCGGCCACGGTCCGAAGACCACCATCGGCGCCGAGCGCCGCAACAACCCGTTCCTGGAAGGTCTGAGTGCGTGAGTACCTTTGCCGCACCCAAAGGGGTGCCGGACTATGCACCGCCGGCGTCGGCGGCCTTCGTCGCGGTCCGCGACACGCTGCTGGCCGCTGCCCGCCGTGCCGGCTACGGCGACATCGAGCTGCCGATCTTCGAGGACACCGCCTTGTTCGCCCGCGGGGTGGGCGAGTCCACCGACGTGGTCTCCAAGGAGATGTACACCTTCGCCGACCGCGGTGACCGCTCGGTGACGCTGCGGCCCGAGGGCACCGCCGGGGTGATGCGCGCGGTGATCGAGCACGGCCTGGACCGGGGCCAGCTGCCGGCCAAGCTCTGCTACTCGGGGCCGTTCTTCCGCTATGAGCGCCCGCAGGCCGGCCGGTACCGGCAGCTGCAGCAGGTCGGTGTGGAAGCCATCGGAGTCGACGACCCGGCGCTGGACGCCGAGGTGATCGCCGTGGCCGACGCCGGTTTCCGCTCGCTGGGGCTGGACGGATTCCGGCTGGAGATCACCTCCCTGGGTGACGACACCTGCAGACCGGCGTATCGAGAGCTGTTGCAGCAGTTCCTGTTCGGACTCGACCTGGACTCCGAGACCCGGCGCCGCGCCGAGATCAACCCGCTGCGGGTCCTCGACGACAAACGCCCGGCGGTCAAGGCGCTGACCGCCGACGCGCCGCTGATGCTCGATCACCTCTCCGATGCGGCCAAGGCGCATTTCGACACCGTGCTGGCACACCTGGACGCCCTGGGCGTGCCGTACGTGATCAACCCGCGGATGGTGCGCGGGCTGGACTACTACACCAAGACCACCTTCGAGTTCGTGCACGACGGGCTGGGTGCACAGTCGGGCATCGGCGGCGGCGGCCGCTACGACGGCCTGATGCGCCAGCTGGGCGGGCAGGACCTGTCCGGGATCGGGTTCGGGCTCGGGGTGGACCGCACCCTGTTGGCGCTGGCCGCCGAGGGCAAGACGGTGGGCGCGACCACCCGCTGCGACGTGTTCGGCGTCCCGCTCGGTGAGGCCGCCAAGCTGCGGCTGGCGGTGCTGGCCGGGCAGTTGCGGGCCGCCGGGGTGCGGGTGGACCTCGCCTACGGGGATCGCGGGATGAAGGGCGCGATGCGTGCCGCGGACCGTTCCGGCGCGGTGCTTGCCCTGGTCGCCGGTGACCGCGACGTCGAGGCCGGCACCGTCGGGATCAAGAATCTGGCTACCGGGGAGCAGGTCGACGTCGCTTTCGACGACGTTGTCGGTGAGGTCGCGCGCCGCATGCCGTCGTGATGCACGGTCGTGCACAGACCACCTGACAAAATCCGACACTCGGCGGCCTCCGGTAGCGTGGCTCGGTATGACGACGATGCGAAACGTGACAGTCAGGTTCGGGGCGGCGCTGGCGCTGGCGGTCGCCGGAGTTGTGGCCAGCCACGCCACATCGATCGCGGACCCGGAGCCCACCGCGGAGTCCCCGGCGCCGAGCGCGACCGAATCGGCACCGGAAACCCCGAAGGAGACTCCGGAGGAGACCGCGAAAGAGACCCCGAAGAAGAGTCCGACCGGCGGCCACGAGGTCACCTACACCATCACCGCCACCAGCGACCTGACCGGCAACATCTCCTACATCAAGGCCGACCCGCCGAGCATGGCGGCCTACAACGCCAACGCCGCGGAGTACCTGGAGACCGTGCACGCCCCGATCAGCGGGGGACAGCCGCTGGTGTACACCACCACGCTGGCCGACCCCGGCCAGTGGGCGCTGGTCACCGCCAGCGGGGGCCTGCGGATCAACCCCGAGTTCCACTGCGAGATCGCCGTCGACGGCGAGGTGGTGGTGTCCCAGCAGGGTGGCAGCGGCGTGAGCTGCTCGACCCGCCCCTGGTGACTCAGCCGGCGAACACGTACACCCAGGCTCGCGCGCCGGAGCGCAGCGGCACCGACATCCGCCGGTAGGCGTCGACTTCGTAGTCGTCGGCGGCCGCCAGCTCGGCGGGGCTGATCGCGAACACCGTGCCGGGGACGCAGGCGTCGGGCGCCGTAGACGGGAGCAGGATCGGATGACGGTCGCTGCCGCTGACGGCCACCACGTGTGGATCGGTGATCGTCACGTAATCCAGGTCGAAACCGACGATCGCGTCGGGGCGGCCGTCGAGCAGCCGCCCGAAGGTACTGCGCTGCACCCCGGCCAGCTGCAGGGTGCCGTAGGAGAACAGCAACTCGGTGCTCACCGCGCGCCACCGGGTTCGCCGCCTGCGACGACGACCACCTCGGCAGGCTCAGAGCCCACCGCGCGGATGCGATGGCTGATCGAGGCGTCGAAGTAGGCACTGTCGCCGGCAGCAAGGGTCCAGGTGACGTCGCCGTATTCCAGTTCCACGGTCCCGGTGTGCACGAATACGAATTCCTGACCGCCATGCAGGGGATGGGTGCCTCGGTTGATGCGCTCGGTGGGGCGAACCACGAACGGGGACATCGACTTTCCCAACATGCTCGCGGCCATCGCCCGGTAGCGCTGTCGGTCGGCGCTGCGGTCCGCGGCCCGGTCCACCGTGATCTTGTCCTCGTCGCCGCGTTCGGAGAACAGTTGCGCCACATCGACGTCGAGGGCCTGCGCCACCTTGATGGCCACCGCGATGGACGGCGTGCTGCGACTGCGTTCGACCTTGGACAGATAGCTCTTGGTCAGCCCGGTCCGCTCCGCAAGGCCTTCAAGGGTGAGCCCTCGCTGCTTGCGGACGGCACGCAGCAGTTCCGTCATCACACCATGATGACACAAGGTGTCATAACGAATACCATGTTGTCATGGCCGAAACCTTCGACGATTCCAAATCCGACCTGATGCAGCGCGCGGAGCAACACTTCGCGGAGAACTTCATCGAAACCGCGTGGTCCACCCGTCAGAAACTGGCGCTGACCTGCCGGGCCCTGTCCGACCGCGGCCACGACTCGGGCCTGGCCGGCCAGATCACCGCCCGCGCCGAGGCGCCGGGCACCTACTACACCCAGCGGCTCGGCCTGGGCTTCGACGAGATCACCGAGGACAACCTGTTGCTCGTCGACGAAGACCTCAATGTCATTGAGGGCGAGGGGATGGCCAACCCCGCCAACCGATTCCACAGCTGGATCTATCGGGCCCGCCCCGATGTGCAGTGCATCGTGCACACCCACCCGTTTCACGTCGCCGCACTGTCCATGCTGGAGACCCCGCTGGTCGTCTCGCACATGGACACCACGCCGCTCTACGACGACTGCGCCTTCCTGCCGCTGTGGCCGGGGGTTCCGGTCGGAAACGAAGAGGGCGAGATGATCTCGGCGGCCATCGGCGACAAGAAGGCGATCCTGCTGGCACACCACGGTCAGATCGTGGCCGGCGCCAGCGTGGAGGAGGCGTGCTCGCTGGCTGTGCTGATCGAGCGCGCCGCCGCACTGCAACTGGCCGCCATGGCCGCCGGCACCATCAAGGCGCTCCCGGAGAAGCTGGCCCGCGAGGCCCACGACTGGACCCTGCTGCCCAACCGCAGCCAGGCCAACTTCGCCTACTACGCCCGCCGCGCGTTGGTGAACCACCCCGACGCACTAACCAAGGAGTCATAAGTGGCAGCACAGTTGTACGGCGTCATCGGCTACCCGGTGACGCCTTTGAATGACGGCGGGATCGACACCGCGGCCCTGACCACCGTCATCGAGCGGCTCGTCGCAGCCGGGGTGCACGCCGTCGCCCCGCTGGGCAGCACCGGCGAACTCGCCTACCTCACCGAAGACGAGTTCGACACCTGCGTCGACGCCTCGATCGCCGCGGTCGCCGGCCGGCTGCCGGTGCTGGTCGGGGTGTCGGACCTGACCACCGCGCGCACCGTGCGCCGGGCTCGCTATGCCGCGCAGGCCGGCGCCGACGCGGTGATGGTCGCGCCGGTGTCCTACTGGAAGCTCTCCGAGCGCGAGATCACCACCCACTTTTCCGCCGTCTCCGACGCCGTCGACGTCGACATCGTCGCCTACAACAACCCGGCGACGTCCGGGGTGGACATGAGTCCCGAGCTGCTGGTCGGCATGTTCGAGAACATCGAGCACGTCACCATGGTCAAGGAGTCGACCGGGGATCTGACCCGGATGCTGCGGATCGCCAAGTTGTCCGACGGGCGTCTGCCGTTCTTCAACGGCAGCAACCCGCTGGTGCTCGACGCGCTGCGCGCCGGGGCCGCCGGCTGGTGCACCGCGGCGCCCAATCTGCGCGCGCAGCCCTGTCTGGACCTCTATTCCGCGGTCACCACCGGTGAGCTGAACACCGCACAGGTGCTCTACGACGACTTGAAGCCGCTGCTGGAGTTCATCGTGGCGGGCGGGTTGGCCACCACCGTCAAGGCCGGGCTGGAGTTGCTCGGGGTGCCGGCCGGAGAACCACGCCGGCCATTGTTACCGCTGGACGAGGCCGGACGGGCCGAGCTGCGCCGGTTGTTGTCGCTCTAGACGGTATGGGGGGCTGGGGCCTCACTCACATGTGAACGTGGGTTGCCGACA